>CAYUEQ010000009.1:12447-26827 GCA_964443805.1 uncultured Muribaculaceae bacterium | reverse complement strand
ACAGCCAATTTATCATATGTAATAAAAAATAGAGCAGGAACAACAGCAACTTGTAGATATAATAATGCACCAATCTATGTCGATAGAACTGCACCGACTTGTTCAAGTAGTGGAGATAGTACAACATGGACCAATGCCAATCGAACAATAAACAAAAGATGTAATGATGCTCATAGTGGATGTTCAACAGCAAACACATCACAGACATTCTCAACGACAACAAAAACATCGAGTATCGCTGCATATACAATAACTGATAAAGTTGGAAATACAAGAACCTGTCCAGCACGAACAGCTAATGTGTATGTTGATAAAATCGCACCTACATTAAATAGTTTGACCAATTCAAGTGGTGGTGCTTGGACAAAATCAAATGTTACATTAACAGCAAAATATACCGATGGTAATAGCGGACTAAAAAAAATAGAATATAGTTATAATAAAAGCAATATATTTAGTGATGTAACTCAACCTTCAAGTGGAACTAGTACATTTTCATCAAAAGGAACTTGGAGTGTTGAAAGAAACTCAACTGTTTACTACAGAGCAGTTGATACTGTAGGAAATACGAGCGGATGGTCATCAGGTACTAATATAAAAATTGATAAAACCGCACCTACATTAAATAGTTTGACCAATTCAAGTGGTGGTGCTTGGACAAAATCAAATGTTACATTAACAGCAAAATATACCGATGGTAATAGCGGACTAAAAAAAATAGAATATAGTTATAATAAAAGCAATATATTTAGTGATGTAACTCAACCTTCAAGTGGAACTAGTACATTTTCATCAAAAGGAACTTGGAGTGTTGAAAGAAACTCAACTGTCTACTACAGAGCAGTTGATGCTGTTGGAAATACAAGTGGTTGGTCAGCAGGAACTAATGTAAGAATAGATAGAACTTCACCAACAATTACTTATTCAAGAAGTATAGCAGCTACGGGAAATACCTTCTGTACTGAATTTGCTATAACAGATAATTTAAGTAATGTAGTAAATGCTTATCGATCTCACTGTGGAGAAAACTCTAAACAACCAGGAGGTAATGCCAATTTTTGTAATAGTACTAACTTATCAGTTAAAACAAGAGTCGAAAGATACAAATTAGGTATCGCAAATCCTCCTGATAATAAATCAACACTAGATGTTAGAAATGTAACACCAGGAGCACCTTTCAAATTTACGATGACGACAAATCTAGGTGATATTACTTATACTCATTATGGATTCATAGTGTGTGATTTAGCAGGTAATTGTAGTTCTACAAGGACATTTAGATGTACTAAAACAAAATGTTAAACAAAAAATAGAAGAAAAACTTCTATTTTTTTGTTATTGGTTTGTTTTTTAATTCATAATTATAAGTTTTACTAGTAGTAATTAAATCATAAACTTGTGCTGCTTTTAATTCATAATCTTTTATTTTAGAATTTAATTTATTAGTATAAAGAGGTAATTTAATATTTTTTTTAATTTTATTTAAATACTCTTGTCCTTTAGAATCAAACCCTAAAATTTTAATGTAATCTAATTTCATTTTATTGTTATCTTTTTTTGTAAGTCCAACTAAGATATGGATAAACATTCTATTTATTTTGTTATATGTATATCGTTTAGTTTTTACTTTAGTTACTAATTCTTCTAAGGAGTTTGATTCTAATATTTTGTTTTTAAGTCTGTTCTCAATTCCTTCATCAACATCTAAATATCTTTCTAAATTAGTCTCTGTAATTATTTTGTATTTTAAATAATTAAAATATTTAGTATTTCTCCTTTTAATAAGTTTGTAGGAGTAACTAGGTACATATTTTTTTATACTTTTATTTTTGTTTATTTTATTTCTTATATTACTTGCACTTATAGTTTTTCCTTTACTGTTTAAATCGTGATAATCATTTGTTCTTTTAATAGTTTCGTATGTTATTTTATATCTGTTTTTTAGAATTGCTTTAATATATGAGATACCTAATAAATCATTAGGTTTGCTTATATTATCTTTGGTATTTATTGCAAGTGATACTGCAGTAGGGTAGTTAAGTCCTTTTTTAAGATATTCTTTAACCTTTAAATCATATTCTTTATTATTCAGTTGTATTTTAGCAACTTGTTCAAGTACTTTTATATCATTTATTTCACTGCCAAAAACAATTTTATTAACTTTTAAGTTATTTAATAACTCAAGACTTGCAAGAGCAAAATTATCTGCTGATTGAACTCCATATACAAAAGGTAATTCTAAAACAATATTTATACCATAATGTAGTGCTAATTTAGTCTTTTCTTCTTTGGTTAAAATACTGAACTCCCCACGTTGCATGAAATAGCCATTTAATACTAAGACTAAAATAGCATCTGGATTATCTTCTTTTATTTTCTTAATATGATATAAATGTCCATTATGAAAGGGATTATATTCAGCGATAAGACCTATTACATTCATTGATTTTTTCTTCCTTCAACAAAACATTCGTAATTGTACTTTTCTTCAAACAAAGTTTTTATTTCGAAAGTATCACAGTAAAATAAAATCCCGTTTTTCATTGAAAAATTTAAATCATCAAAACTTATATTAATAGGTTTACTATTATTAAAATGAACAAAAGTAGTTGGATTGTTTTTAGTAGTTTTAATCTTTATATGTTTAATATCTTCATAACTTAATTTTTCATGTTTAAAAGAAAACATATCTGATTTATATAAAAAATTATCATTATAATAAAAATAATGTGTAGAAAAGAATAAATAAAATAAACTAACGATACTAAAAATAGATGCTCCTAAAAAATAAAACTTTCTTCGTCGATCTTTTGTTAAATAAGCAGAACGATTTAAATCCAACTCTAATTTAGATAACTCATAATTTTTTAATATAAAACTTGGAATCAATAGACTAATAAGAATACTCATAATAAATATAAAACCCGTTATAAGTTCTTTGTAATAAGCAATTTCAATTTTCATGGTATTTTTTGGAATAAAGAAATATGGGATTAAATCAGTAAGTTCTAAAAATAAATAAAAAAATAATACAACTCCTACTATTGTTAAAGAAATTCTAATTATTTGAATAAACTTCTTTTTAGGTTCTGTAGTATCTTTGGTATCTTTTTTTAAAATAATCTTAGGTACAAATTTAAAGTTAATAATAGTAATAAAAATAATTAAAAGTAATGAAAATACGTAATACATAATATCTCTCCTTATAAATATTTTAGCATAATAGATAAAAATATAGTATACTAAGTTTGGTCGTGATAAAAATGTTGATAGATTTAAACAAGTTAATTGTTGATGAAAAAATAAAAATTGAAGAAGATATTATTATTGATAAATCTTTATATAAAGATTTAAGTATTATTGACTTAAGTAATCTAAAAGTAAAAGGATATATAGATCAAAGTCATAATATAAACTTAGTTGTAAAGGGAAGTATGGTTTTATTAGATTCTAGGACACTAGAAAACATAAATTATGATTTAAATTTTAAAATTGATGAGAAAATCGATGAAAATAGGCAATATTATCAAAAAAAGCTAAATAAACTTGATATTATTGAACTTTTATGGGAAAATGTTGTAATGGAAATCCCAATTCGTTACACAAAATACGAAGAAGAACCATTATCTTTAAAAGGAGATGGTTGGGAATTAACAGATCAAAAAAAGACAGGCTTTGATGAAAGACTTGCACCTCTTAGAGATCTACTAGATAAAGGGAAGGAGTGAGAAAATGGCAGTTCCAGCAAGAAGAACAAGTAAAACTAAAAAAAGAATGCGTCGTACTCATTTAAAAATGGATGCACCAACAGTTGTAAAATGTCCTAAATGTAATGCGCCTATTAAACCTCATAGAGTATGTGGAGAATGTGGATATTATAAAGGGAAAGATGTTTTAAATACAACTGAAGAAATAACTAAAGAAACAAAAAAGAAAGAAAAAAAAGTTAAGAAAGAAAAAGAAACAAAAGACAAAGAGTAATAACTTTGTCTTTTTCTAGGGGGATTTATGATAGATTTATATAGATATAAAAAATATAGAGATTTTATTATAGAAACACAAGAATATATAATACCTGAACTATATAAAGAATGGTTAAAAGAATCAAAAAAAATATATTTAAATAAAGAAATAAGTAATGAAGATTTAGATTTAATATATAGTGAAATAATAATATTCTTTAAGATTTCCTCTACTTATATTAATGTAAGGAATGTCTATAAACATTTTTCATCATTTGAAATAATGACATTTAAAACAGAAGATTTATTTGAATTGTCTAAATATGTTAGAGAAAGTTTTTATGACTATGTACAATTTAAAAAAGATGAAGAAAACAATGAAAAATTAAAGAATGTTATTGGTAATATTCTCATTGATGGAATCCTATATGGTTTAGAAATTGAATTTTTTATTAATGAATTAAATAAGTTGGAAGTAGAGTATAGTAAATTAAGAACATTACTAAACAATTATGAAGTTTTTAGTCCTGTTTTTATAGGTGAGATTAAAAACAGATTAATAAAAGAAAAAGTTAACTATTTAAAACTAGTAAAATTAGACTAAAAACCATAAAAATATTATAAAATAAGTACTATTAATACAGTCGCAGCTTAGCTGAGATTTTTTTTGTGTAAATATATGTTAAGTTATTACTATTTTTCCATCTTATCTTATTGACAAAGATTAGTATTTAATATAATATATTGGTAGGCAGTGGTGCATTGTGGTGGAAAGTGGGGGAGACAAATGTTCATGGGCGAGTATCATCATAGTATTGATGATAAAGGCAGAGTAATAATACCAGCTAAGCTACGCGATAAACTGGGAGAAAAATTTATTGTAACTCAAGGCCTTGAAAAATGTTTATTCGTTTATCCAATGGATGAATGGGTAAAAATTACCTCTAATCTTAATCAATTACCATTTACCAAAAAAGATGCTCGTGTATTTAGTCGAATCTTTATTTCCGGTGCTACTGAATGTGAATTTGATCGTCAAGGTCGAATTAACATAACCTCCCCATTGGTTAGTTACGCCGACTTAAACAAAGAACTTGTTATTATCGGCGTGAATGACCGTATTGAAATTTGGTCAAAAGAAAGATGGAATGCATTCTTAGATGAGAATGCTGATAAGTTTGAAGGAATAGCAGAGAACTTATTTGATCAAAATGCAACATAAAAGTGTATTGCTCGAAGAAGCAATAGATGCATTAGATATTAAAAGTGATGGTGTGTATGTAGATGCCACAATGGGATATGCAGGCCACTCAAGTATTATTTTAGGACGATTGAAAAAGGGGTTTTTATTCGCCTTAGACCAAGATCAAGAAGCGATTTCGTTTAGTGAAAAAAAGCTTAAAGAAATTGGTCATAATTTTAAAATAATTCATAGTAATTTTGTTTACTTAAAAGAATGTCTTCAAAATGAAAATATTAAATTCGTTGATGGTATTTTATTTGATATCGGAGTTTCATCTCCTCAAATAGATAATGCCGAACGAGGATTTAGTTTCATGAATGATGCTCCACTTGATATGAGAATGGATAAAACAAACAAACTTACTGCTTATGATGTTGTTAATAAATATAGTGAGCAAGAATTAATAGATATTTTCTTTAAATATGGAGAAGAGAAAAAATCGAAATTTATTGCAAGAGCAATAGTACATAATCGTAATAAAAAAGAAATAAAAACAACCTTAGAATTAGTGGATATTATTAGAAAAGAAGTAAGAGAAAAATACTTTAATACTAAACATCCAGAAAGAAACATATTTCAAGCTATTAGAATTGAAGTTAATGGTGAATTAAAAGTATTGGAAACTGTTTTACCAGATGCAATTAATCTTTTAAACAAAGGTGGAAGAATTGCTGTTATTACATTTCATTCTTTAGAAGATAGAATAGTAAAACATATTTTTAAGAAATATAGTGAAGTTGATGAAATAGTAAAAGGTTTACCGGTAATACCCGAGGAGTATAAACCACTAATTAAACTAATAAATAAAAAACCGATTATACCAAGCGAAAAAGAACTAAAAGAAAACAGAAGAAGTAAAAGTGCTAAATTAAGAATAATAGAAAGGATTTAGAAAATGGTTAAAAGAAAAACAAAAAAAATTAAAATATTGAAAAGCGAAAAAATACTCTATTTTTTAATAATTTTAATTGGAATTATGTCTCCAGTTATAATTGTTTTTTCTAAAGCAACTTTATCTAAAACCAGTATTGAAAATTCTCGTTTAGAACTTAAAATAAAGAAACAAGCAACTATTAACGAAACCTTAAATATGAAAATAAATGAACTTGCATCGCTTGAAAAAATTCAAGCACTTGCAAAGGAATTGGGGCTAACGTATAATAATAATAATATTAAAGTTATTACAGATAGGTGATTTAGATGCAAAGAAAAAGTGTTACCATTAAAATAAATAAGTATGTTATTATTGGAATGCTTTTTTTATTTTCTATAATGATCTACCGTGTAATAAGTGTATCTATTAACGATGTAGTTGATGGAACTAATATTAGGCAATTTGCTTCAAATCGTAATACAGTAGAAAGAACTCTTCCGGCTAGTAGAGGGTCTATTTATGATGTAAATGGTTCTGTTCTAGCTCAAAACTCAAATGCTTATACAGTTGTTGCATATTTATCTGATGTTAAAACAACAAACCCAGAGAAACCTCATCATGTTATTGATAAAGATAAAACTGCTGAGGCTTTAGCGCCAATTATCAATATGTCTAAAGAAAGTATTTTGAAGTTATTAAATACTAAAAATGTTGTTCAAGTTGAACTAGGTCCCGGAGGAAGAGATATCTCTGAATTAATAAAAGAACAGATTGATGAATTAGAATTACCAGGAATAACATTTATTAAAGGTACCAAAAGATATTATAAAATGGGAAATTTTGCTTCTTATATTATAGGTTATGCTAAAAAGAATAAGCATGACAAAATTGTAGGTGAGCTAGGTATTGAAGCTTCTTTTGATAAAGATCTTCGTGGTAAAGACGGTTATACTATTTATCAAAGAGATGCTTATGGATATAAAATAGCTAATACACCTGAATATACAACCGATCCAATTCCAGGAAAAGATATTTACTTAACAATTGATAAAAACATTCAAATATTAGTCGATAATGCTTTAAATGAATTGGAAAACAAAACTGATTTTACATGGGCAACTTTTACAATTGCTGATGCTAAAACTGGAGCCATAGTAGCTACATCTGCTTCTCCTTCTTTTGATTTAAATAAAAGAAATTTAGATAGTTATTTAGATCCCTTAACGCAATATAATTTTGAACCAGGATCAACGATGAAAATATATAGTTATATGGCAAATATGGAAAGTGGTCTTTATAACGGAGATGAATTATTTAAATCAGGTTCAATAACTGTAGGAGATTATGATGTTAGTGATTTTAATGCTGGTGTTGGATTTGGAGAAATATCTTTTGATACAGGATTTGTTTATTCTTCTAACGTTGCAGCAACAAAACTAGCACAAGCGGTAGGCCGTAAAAAACTAACTGAATTTTATAATAATGCAGGGTTTGGTAATAAAACAGGAATAGAGTTATTAGATGAATCACCAGGAAAGGTTAATATGAGATATGATATTGATTTAGCAGCTGCATCCTTTGGTCAAGGTATTACAACAACCCCTATTCAAAATATTCAAGCACTAACAATGCTAGCTAATAATGGAACTTTAATCAAACCATATTTAGTAGATAAAATAGTTGATTCTAGTACTGGTGAGGTAGTTGTTCAAAATGGTAGAACTGAAGTTAAAAAAGTAGTTAGTGAGAAAACAGTATCTAAGATGTTAAACTTAATGTATGATGTTGTTTATAATGGCTTCTCATCAGGAGGAAACTTTAAAGCTGAAAACGTAACATTAATTGGAAAAACATCAACTGCTCAAATACCTAATCCTAAGGGAGGATACTTACGAGGAAACACAAATTATATCAGAGGTTTTGCTGGTTTATTTCCTTATGAAAATCCTCGTTATGTAGTTTATATAGCAGTCAAGCAATTAAAGGGGAATGTTTCTTTAATGGCTGATGCCGTAAAATCAGTTGTTGAAGAAATAGCTAATTATAAAAATATAACCGAAAAAGATAATTCTTTAGATAAATCTAAAATTATAACGTTAGATTCTTATGTGAATAAACAACAAGAAGAAATTAAAAACCAATTAATTTCACAAGATTTAATTCCGGTAGTAATAGGCGATGGAGATATTATAATAGATCAATATCCAACTAAAAACAGTATTGTTACAATAGACAATAAAATATTTATAAAAACAAATTCTAAAAATTATACGATGCCAGATATAAGTAATTGGTCAAGAGCAGATGTAATTAGTTTATGTAATTTTATTAACTTAGATTGTAATTTTGATGGTTATGGATATGTCTACGAATTTTCAATTCCTGTAACTGAAGCAATAACCGATAAATCAACATTGAATATAAAATTAAATAAAAAAGAAATAACTGAGTAATATATATAAGAGGTAAGAGATGCAAAATAGAAAATTCAAAATTAGTGTATGTTTAATATTAATTATTTTAAGTTCTGCTCTAATTGTAGCAGTTAGTTTTAATGGGATAAAGAGGGAAGTAATAACCATTCCTGATACAACTGGAGTTTATGATGATTATCTTAAAGTAGCGGATAACATTCCTGATAATACGGGGGAGTTAGATAAAAAAGAAGAAAAGACTACTCAAACATCTACTGAATTAAACCCTACTAAAACAACTATAGTTATTTTATTAACTACTATTATAACAGCAGTAATTCTTTATTTAATTCTAACTAAAGGAGCTAAATCAAATTTATTTATGTTTAAAGAAAATGTAATTATTTATATAATATCACTTATCTTGTGTTCTACAATCTTATCAATAATAAATATAGGTATAATTAATAATTTAAATTATATAGAAGCTGAAAATACAGAATTAGAAATAAATGCTAATCACCATGTTTTTAATAGTAAAGAAAATTTTATAGATGAAACTTTAGAATCCAACAATGATTCTAAATCTGTTTTAATTTTAGATTCATCAAGTGCTAGCTTAGTAAATAGTGTAGTTAATAAATCTGGAGATAGTAATAGCTTAGTTTTGAGCTTAACAGAAGGTTTAAACTCTGCCTTAATAATCTCAGCTAGTAATTTAAAAATGGATAATACTGAATTAACAACTGATGGAGTTTCTGCCCATGGTATTTTCGGCCATCAAAAAAACACAAATATCGATATTAATAATTCAAAATTATTAACGTTAAAAGATAATAGTTATGGTCTATTATTAAGACCAGAGGCTACTGCTAAAGTATCAAATAGTACAATTACAACTACCCTTAGAGAATCCCACGGGATATTTATAAATAAAGCAAAGATAGATATCGAGAATAGTAATGTAAATACTTTAAATGAAAACTCATATGCACTATATATAAATGGTGATGCAACTGTGATTGATAGTATTATTTCTGCTAATAAAAGTGATGCTATTTTTATCGAAAACTCAGGCATCTTAAAGATAGAAAATAGTGAAATAACAACAGATAAAATAACAATTTTAAGATTAAATGAAATAACTTCAGAATTACCTGCAACACTGACAATTAATGGTGGTAAAATAATCTCTAAAAATATCTTATTTGATATATTTAATAATAAAACTATAATTAATTTATCAAATGTTAAAATTAATCCGAGTGAAGTATTATTAAAAACATCAAAAAAAGAAGATAATAAAACAAATCTTCCTGGTAGTACGATAGAATTAAATGGTAATAATCAAACATTAGTAGGAGATATTATAATAGATTCTATAAGTAGTTTATCAATTAATTTAAGAAGTTCCTCTAAGCTTAAATCAGGAATAAATTCGGACAATATTGCAAAAAACATATCTTTAAATTTAAGCGCTGATTCGACAATTACATTGACAAATGATGCATATATTCATAGTTTTATTAATGAAGATAAAAAATTCACTAATATTAATGATAATGGATTTAATATTTACTATGATAAAAAAGATTTAGATAATGATTATTTAAATGGTGAAGTATATGAATTAAAAAATGGTGGTAAATTAATGCCGATGTAAAATAAAAATGTCTATTTCAGGCATTTTTTTTATATATTTAATTAGAGGCGATTTTTTATGTTTCAAAACATTATTCATACTAGAATTAGATTTGTATTTTTAGTTATCATCTTTTTATTTATTTTAGTTATTTTAAAGGTTTTTTATATTCAAATATTTCAATATGACAAACTAGCTAAATTAGCTAAAGATTTATGGAGTAGAAATTTACCAATAGCAGCAGATAGAGGTATTATAACTGATCGAAAAGGAAGAGAACTCGCAACTAATATCACAACTACTAGTCTAGTACTAATACCTAATCAAATAGTTAATAAAGATGAGGTGAGTACTGCATTAGCTGAAATATTAGATGTTACAAAAGAAGAGATGGATACACACGTAAATAAAAGAACATCTATTGAAAGAGTACATCCAGAGGGAAGAAAATTAAGTTACGATATTGCAAAAAAAATAGATAATCTAAAGTATGATGGTGTATATTTAGTTAAAGAAAGTAAAAGATACTATCCTTTTAATAATACTTTGTCTCATGTCTTAGGCTATGTTGGAATTGATAACCAAGGTTTATCTGGTTTAGAATTATATTATGATAATTATTTAACAGGAGAGGATGGGGCGATTAAATATTTTTCTGATGGTAAAGGTAACAAATTAGAACTAACTGAAATATATCAAAAACCTCAAAATGGAGTTAATATAAGTTTAACAATAGATTTAGATATTCAACTATCTATGGAAAGAGAAATAGATAATGTTATTTCTAAATATAACCCTGAACATGCTCTTGCTATTGCAATGAATCCAAAAACTGGAGAAATATTAGGGATGACTGCCCGACCTAATTTTGATTCTAATAATTATCAAAATTATTCTACCGAAGTTATAAATCGTAATCTACCAATTTGGATGACATATGAACCAGGATCGACATTTAAGATAGTTACATTAGCAGCTTCCATTGAAGAACAAAAGGTAAATTTGTTTGAAGATCGTTTCTTTGATGGTGGAAGTGTCTCAGTTGGTGGTGCCAGACTTAAATGTTGGAAAGCTGGAGGTCATGGAGATCAAAGTTACTTAAATGTTGTAGAAAACAGTTGCAACCCTGGCTTTGTTTCACTAGGTTTAAGATTAGGTAAAGAAAAACTATTTTCATATATTGATGATTTAGGATTTGGAAGAAAAACTAATATTGATTTAAATGGAGAAGGGGCGGGGATCTTATTTAAGTTAGATCGTGTCAAAGAATTAGAATTAGCTACTACTGCATTTGGTCAAGGTATCTCAGTAACCCCAATTCAACAAGTAAATGCAGTATCTGCTATTATCAATGGTGGAACTTTATACAAACCATATATAGCTAAAACATTTATCGAACCAGAAACTAAATCAGTTGTAAAAACTATGAAACCTCAAAAAGAAAAAGAAATTATTAGTAAAGAAACTTCTGGTTTAGTAAGATATGCCTTAGAATCTGTAGTAGCAAACGGAACAGGAAGAAATGCTTATATCGAAAATTACCGTGTTGGAGGAAAAACAGGAACTGCTCAAAAAGTTAAAGATGGAAGATATATGGTTGGAAATTATATTGTGTCTTTTATCGGTTTTGCTCCTGCTGATGATCCTCAAATTGTAGTTTATGTTGCAATAGATAATCCAAAAGGTGTTACTCAATACGGAGGAACTGTTGCAGCTCCAGTTGCTAAATCTATTATTAATGATGCAATTAATATTTTAGAAATAGATAAAGGTAAAAATACAATGCCAAAAGAATATCAGTGGTTAGATATAAAATATATTAATTTACCAGATGTTGAAGGATTAAATGTAGAAGATGCAAGGACTCAATTAAAAGGATTTCAAATCGAATATGCCGGAGAGGGAGAAAAAATAATTCATCAATCACCAGAAGGAAATAACTTAGTTGCTGAAAACTCCAAAATAAAACTAATGCTAGGAAGTTGATGTCTAAATATGTAAAGATTCGGTATTTAGTATAAATATAAGAATAAAAATAGTATAATATTAATGAAGAGGTGTTTATGTGTTAATAATTACAAAAGCAACTTTAGCAATAATGATTGGGTTTATCATGGCTTTAATCGCCGGTTTTACATTGATACCACTGCTAAAAAAATTAAATTTTAGACAAAATGTCAGTAAGACAGTTGGAAAACGCCATCTTATAAAAGAAGGGACACCTACTATTGGTGGTATTATATTTATAATTCCAACTATTTTATCATTAGTGCTTTTATATTTTAGAGGAAGCATAGGTATTAGTTCTAACTTAATTATATTAATTATGGTTTTCTTATCTTATGCTGCTTTAGGTTTTGTTGATGATTTTTTAATAATAAAATATAAAAATAATAAAGGACTTAGTATTTTAACTAAATTAATAGTTCAAACTCTAATTGCCTTAGTATTTTATTATATATTTATAAAAAATGGAGGAGAATCAACCTTAGAGATTACTTCACTAGGATTAACTATTCCAATGGGACCATTCTTTGGAATATTCATCTTATTCTTACTTGTAGGAACTGCTAATGCAGTTAATTTAACTGATGGCTTAGATGGGCTTGCTGGGGGATTATCGGCAATAGCATTTTTTGCTTTTGGACTTATTGCATGGAATACAAGATGGATGGAAGGCAATATGGAAATAGCAATATTTTGTTTTGTTCTAATAGGAGCCTTACTCGGATTTTTAATCTTTAATTCTCATCCAGCACGGGTCTTTATGGGAGATACCGGTTCTATGGCCCTAGGGGCTGCACTTGCTACAATAGCGATACTAACAAGACACGAGTTATCATTAGCTATAGTTGGGGGAGTATTTGTTATCGAAGCAATTTCGACAATTATTCAAATAATTGCAATCCGTAAATTTAATAAAAAAGTATTTAAGATGGCGCCGCTCCATCACCATTTTGAACAATTAGGGTGGAACGAAACTGATATTGTTAAACTATTTTGGACTGTAGGATTACTACTAGCAATGCTTGCTATAACTTATGGAGTTTGGATGTAAAAATTAGCTATTTAATAGCTTTTTTATTTACCTTGTTTTCTTTTTACATATTAATTATTTTAAAAAATATAATTATATGAGGATGAAAATATTATGAAAAATAAATCTTTTGATATTATATTATTTATAACTGTCCTATGCTTAATAATCTTTGGTATTGTTATGATATATTCTTCCAGTTCAATATGGGCGGAGTATAAGTTTAGTGATCCACTCCGATTTGTTAAAGCTCAAAGTGTGTTTTTTGGATTTGGAATTGTAGTTATGTTAGTGTTATCAAAAATAGATTATAAATTATATTATAAATATGCTAATCATATTCTTTTAATTTGTTTTATTTTATTAGTTTTAGTTTTAATTCCTGGTATTGGAATTGTAAGAAATGGGTCAAGAAGTTGGTTTGGTATTGGATCACTCGGAATCCAACCAAGTGAATTTGCTAAAATAGGCCTAATAATATTTGTGTCTAAATACTTAGCTAATAATAAAAAAGAAATTAAAAACATAAAAAAAGGAATATTCCCAATCTTAATTATTATATTTATATTCTTCGGACTTATAATGTTAGAACCAGATTTTGGTACCGGTATGGTAATGGTATTATCACTTGTTGGTATTTTATTTGTTTCAGGTGTAGATTTTTCTTTTTTTGTTAAAATAGGAATGCTTGGTTTAATTGGTATAACTGGTTTAATTGTTATCGCACCTTATCGATTAGCTAGAATTGTATCTTTTATAAACCCTTGGACAGATCCTTTAGGGAGTGGTTTTCAAATTATTCAATCTCTATATGCAATTGGTCCCGGAGGGTTACTCGGACAAGGATTCTTAGCATCACGTCAAAAACACTTTTATCTCCCCGAACCTCAAACAGATTTTATATTTTCTATTATTAGTGAAGAACTAGGTTTTATAGGTGTTCTAATTGTTTGTTTAACATTTGCATTTATATTTTATCGAATAGTTAATATTGCATTAAAAACAAATGATCTATTTCCAAAGTTTTTATGCTTTGGTCTTGCTTTTGGAATCATCTTACAAGCAATTCTAAATCTTATGGTAGTAGTAGGACTAATTCCTGTAACAGGTGTTACATTACCATTTCTTTCTTATGGTGGATCATCTTTATTAGTATCGCTCACTAGTATTGGGATAGTATTAAATATCAGTAGAAATATTAAATAAAA
>CAYUEQ010000009.1:0-12347 GCA_964443805.1 uncultured Muribaculaceae bacterium | reverse complement strand
ATGCTAAAAGAACCGTACGTTTTTGAGTTCTTAGGTATCAAAGAACGTAAACCTATACTAGAAAAAGAACTAGAAAAACGCTTGATTAATCATATAGAAGAATTTCTTTTGGAATTAGGTAAAGGATTTATGTAGATATGGTCTTTTATAATAAAATTCTCAACGCTTATGTTTTAATAGATTTAAAAATGGATGAGATGAAACCTGAATATGCTGGTCAAATGAATATTTATTTAGACTATTATTTTATAGAAGTGAATGAAGAAACAGATAATAAGCCTATTGGAATTATATTATGTGCAGGTAAAAAAATATCAAGTTAAGGATAATTCATGATAGATATTTAATCTCTTCTTTATTACTTTGTATACTTAATAACAAAATAAAAGGATAACTGCATCATTTGTGTTCTACTTGTGTCTTATTATAAAAAGTGCTAATATATTAATATATCAAGAGGTGATATTATGGATAAGACAACATTATTTGATGTTTCTATTATTAAGAATGAATTAGTTAGTAGAACATTGAATGAAGTGTTCGAAGCGCTTCAAGAAAGAGGTTACAATCCAGTTAATCAAATGGTTGGATATTTAATTAGTGGTGATCCTGGTTATATTTCTTCATATAAAAATGCAAGAACTAAAATCGGAGAAATTGATCGTGCTGAAATTATTCAAACTATTTTAGAATTTTATTTGGAAAACAAATAATGAGGATTTTAGGTCTTGATTATGGGACTAAAAGAATTGGTGTTGCTTTAAGTGATTTAACAGGAACTATTGCGTCTCCTTTAACTACAATCTTTAATAATGATATTAATGATGTAATAAATGAGATAGGTATGTTGTGTGATGAATATAAAGTAGATACTGTTGTTTTAGGTTTACCTAAAAATATGAATAATACTTTAGGCGAAAAAGCAAAAAAAGTTATGGATTTTAAATTACAAATTGAAGATAAATTAAAAAAGCAAGTTGTTTTAATTGATGAACGACTTACAACAGTAGAAGCAGAGAAATTATTAATAACAGCAGATACTAGTCGAAAAAAAAGGAAAGCTTCTATTGATAAAATAGCAGCAAGTATTATATTAGATAGCTATTTAAAACGAGGTGGAATAAATGGAGAAAAGTAAAAACACTTTAATTTTAAAAGATTCTAGAGGCACAGAAAAAGAATTCCGTGTCTTATTTACAGTCAGTTTAAAAGACATAAATAAAAATTATATAGCATTTACTGATAATAAAAAAGATGCAGAAGGAAATATAAAAGTTAATGCTGCTATTTATGATGTAGATAAAAAAGATAAATTAATTATGATCGAAGATGAAAAAGAATTAAAATTAATTGATAATATATTTAAATCTATTCAATTAAAAATAGATGAGGAAAACCGCTAATGGAAAAAAGAAAATTAAAACTTAATGTAAAAACACTAGTAAGTATTATTGTCTTTTTAATAACTTTAATTATCTTATCAATTAGTTATTTTATTTACTCATTAACTCCAGTGAATAATAATAAAGAGGTAAAATTTCAAATTGGAGCAGGCACATCTTCAGTGGAAATTATTAATAATTTAAAGAAAGAAGATTTAATTAGAAGTAAATATGTAACACTTGTTTATCTAAAAATGAAAAATCCTTCTTTAAAAGCAGGAACATATGCATTAAATTCAACAATGAGTACAAAAGAAATAATTAATTTAATTTCTTCAAATGAAAGTGAAGAGGCTAAAGGAAAGACGATTACTTTTGTCGAAGGAAAGCCGATAACTTATTTTGCAGAAAGACTATCTTCTAACTTTGATTATGAAACAAATGAAATTTACGAAGTTATTAATAATCGAGAATTTTTAAATGAGTTGATTGAAAAATATTGGTTTTTAGATGATGATATTTTAAAAGAAGGAATCTTCTTTCCATTAGAAGGCTATTTATTTCCTGATACATATACATTTAAAAGGGATGCAAGTATTAAAGAGATAGTAATTAAAATTCTTGATAATACGGAGCGAAAATTAAATAATTTAAAAGATGGAATAAATAATTCTAATTATTCTGTCCATGAGCTAATAACTCTAGCATCTATAATAGAACTAGAGGGAGGAAATTCGGACGACCGTAGTGGTATTGCTGGTGTTTTCTATAATCGTATTAAAAATGGCTGGACGCTTGGTAGTGATGTAACTACTTATTATGCTGTTCAAAAAGGATTCGATAAAGAATTGACTAAAAAAGAGCTTGCAGCATGTAATGCATATAATACTAGAGGATTATGTGTTCCAAAATTACCTGTAGGAGCAATAGCTAATCCGAGTATTGATTCAATTAGTGCAACTGTTTATCCAAAAGAACATAATTACTTTTATTTTGCAGCTGATAAGAATGGTGTAACTTATTTCACAGTAGATCAAATTAGTCATGATAAAAAGGTAGATGAATTAAAAGAAAAAGGTTTATGGTATAATTTTCAAAATTAATAGAAAGAAGTGTTGAAAATGAGACAAAAGATAGCAGATATGGAAGTTTATGCCGAAGAGCATAATGTTCCTATTATTGAAAAAGATGCTATTGCATTTATTATGAAATTTATTCGTTTAAATGATGTAAAAAGTATTTTAGAAATAGGGTCGGCTATTGGATATTCTAGTATTTTAATGGCTACAGTTAGTGATAAAGTTAAAATTACCACAATTGAACGTGATGAAACTAGATATATGGAATGTTTAAAAAACGTAAAAAAATGTGATTTTGATAAAAGAATTAATGTGGTTTACCAAGATGCTTTAGATGTTAATCTAAGTGGGGTAGAATATGATTTAATTTTTATTGATGCTGCTAAGGGTCAATATATAAAGTTCTTTGAAAAATTTAAATATTTTTTAAAACCTAAAGGAGTAATTATTACTGATAATTTGAATTTTCATGGCTATGTACAAAACAAGGATAAAATTCAAAGTCCAAATTTAGAAAATATTGTTACTAAAATAGAAGAATATATAGAGTTTTTAAAAACTAATGAAGAATTTACAACTAAATTTTATGATGTAGGAGATGGCTTATCAGTAAGCTATAGAACTAATAATGAAAAAAAATAAATTTTTAATAGCAGTAAATGATTTAAAGGACATTGAAACTTTTAAATCATTAGGTTTTAAGAATTTTGCTATACCTTTAAAAGATTTTGCAATCGGTTATCAAAACTTTTTTTCTTTTGATGAGATAAAAGAGTATAAAGATAGTTATATTATAATAAATAGAATATTAAATTCTAAAGAATTAGAAGAATTAAAAATACTATTACAAGAAAATGATATTAAGAAGCTTATAGTTAGTGATGTAGGTCTTTTTAATGTTGTTAGAAAGCTATACCCTAATATTGAATTAATTTGGAATGTAGAACATTTTGGGACAAACTATCAATCAATTAACTATTGGATTGATAAAGGTGCAAATAGTGCTTTTGTTGCTAATGAAATAACTTTAGAACAAATTGATGAAATATTAACTTATACAAAAAAACCATTAATTGCTCAAGTATTTGGTTATCCAACAATATCCTATTCTAGAAGATTATTATTAACTAATTATCATGAATTTTATAATTTAAAAAATAAAAAATATAAAGTAATGCAAGATAGAGTTTCTAAGAAAGAATTCATCTTTTTGGAAAGTGAATATGGTACTACAGTGTTTAATAAAATTCCCTATGATGGAAGAGAAATAATTAATTTAAACAAAGATGATAAAATCAAATATTATTTTATTAATTATAATTTTCTAAACTTAGAGGAAATTGTCGATATTATTAATAATTTTGATAATGACTTAAATATAAAAACGCAAGACAACTTTTTACATCAAAAAACTATTTATAAAATAAAGGTGGGAGATTAATGTTTAAACCAGAACTTTTAGCACCTGCTGGTAATTTAGAACGATTAAAAATTGCTCTTCATTATGGCGCCGATGCTGTATATATAGGTGGACAAGACTACAGCTTAAGGGCGAATTCTAATAACTTTAGTAAAGAAGAAATTAAGAGTGCTGTAGATTACGTTCATTCTAAGAATAAGAAAATATATATAACACTAAACATTATTTTCCACCAAGAAGATATAAAAGGTTTAGAAGAATACCTAATATATTTAGATAAAATTAAAGTTGATGGAATAATTATTAATGATCCGTTAATAATAGAGTTAGTCAAAAAGAACAAATTAAATTTATTTCTTATTTTATCTACTCAAACAAGTGCCTTGAATCATGAAACTGTTTCTTTTTATAAAGAAGAAGGAATAGGAAGAGTTGTTCTAGCTAGAGAAGCAGATAAAGATACAATGACAATAATAAAAAATAATATTGATATCGAGTTAGAAATATTTATCCATGGTGCAATGTGTACGTTCTTTAGTGGTCAATGCATGTTATCAAATGCTATTACTAATCGTGATTCTAATCGCGGGGGATGTTCACAAGTATGTAGATGGAATTTAAAAACTGATGAAGAAGCTGATTTTTCAATGATGTCTAAAGATTTAAATATGATTGAGTATATAAAAGACTTAATTGATTTAAAGATTGACTCATTTAAAATTGAAGGAAGAATGAGGTCTATTTATTATATTGCAACAGTAAGTTATGTATATCGTAAAATAATTGATAAAATATGCAACAATACCTTAAATGATGAATATAATAAATATTATTTGAATATATTAAATAGATGTGCAAATAGAGAATCTGCTCCCCAGTTTTTTGATAAACTTCCCGGAGTAGAAGAACAATACTTTGCTGATAGAAATGAAGTATCAAATCAAGATTTTATTGGTTTAGTGCTAGATTATGATGTAAATAATAAACAAATAATTATGGAACAACGTAATTATTTGAAAAAAGGAGATACTGTTCAAATCTTTGGACCAAGCACTGATTCTTTCGATTTAACAATTGATAAAATGTATAACGAAGATGATGAATTAATTGAAGTTGCTAATCATCCGACAATGCTTGTAAAAATTCCTTTTGGAGGCCAAATAAAACCGATGGATATGGTTAGAAAAAAAGTGTTTGACAATTTATGTTAATCATAGTATCCTTATTAGGAATTAAATTTATTTAGAGGTGAAATGAAAAAAATGATAAAAAACGAATTAGTAGTAACTGCTGAAGGATTTTTAGAACTAGAAGCAGAACTAGAAGATTTAAAAACAAATAAAAGACCAGAGATTATTGTGGCATTGAAAGAAGCAAGAGCATTAGGAGATTTATCTGAAAATGCTGAATATGATGCAGCGAGAACTTCTCAAGCAGAAGTTGAAGGTCGAATAACTAAATTAGAATATTTAATCGATAATGCTAAAATAATTGACTCAACTAATAAAGAAGAAGTAACTTTAGGTGCAACTGTTATTATTGATTATGTAGAAGATAATGAAGAAGCAGAATTTAAAATTGTTGGATCGCTTGAAGCAAATCCAAATAAAAATAAAATTTCTAATGAGTCGCCGATAGGAAAAGCAATAATGAATAAAAAAATAGGTGATATTATTGCAGTAGAAAGTCCTAATGGTTCTTATAATATTAAAATCAAAAAGATTGCATAGCAGTCTTTTTTTAAAATCCTTGTGGTTTTATCGTATTTAAGATATAATTAAATAGTTATTTAAGGAGGAAATTTATGAAAAATGTTCATGAAATAGAAATTAAAATTGATGGAAAGAAATGGGAAGACTATCTTGATGCTTCTTTTAAAAAGAAAAGTAAAGACGTAGAAATAGATGGTTTTAGAAAAGGAGCAATTCCAAAAGATGTTTATATAAAGAAATTTGGTATTGAGTCACTTTTTATGGATGCAGTTGATCCAGCTATGAGTGAAGCTTATAAAAATGCTCTACAAGAAAAGAAAATAATTCCAGAAACTGAACCAAATGTAGATATTAAAACTATTACTGATAAAGAAGTAGTATTTAAATTTACTATTATTACTAAACCAGAAGTTGAATTAGGTGAATATAAAAATCTTGGAATAAAACAAGATGAAGTTAAAGTTACTGAAGAAGAAATTACAGAAGAAATTAATCAACTACAAACCAAATTAGCTGAAATAGTTGTTAAAGAGGAAGGTACGGTTGAAGAAGGAAATACTGCGGTAATAGATTTTGAAGGAAAAGTAGACGGTGAAGTTTTTGAAGGTGGAACTGGAAAAGATTATCCGCTAGAAATAGGATCAAAAACTTTTATTCCAGGTTTTGAAGAAGCGGTAGTCGGAATGAAAGTTGGAGAAACTAAAGATATAAACCTTAAATTCCCGGAAAATTATGTTCAAGATTTAGCTAATAAAGATGTTGTATTTACAACAACTGTAACTCAAATTAAAGAAAGAGTACTACCAAAATTAAATAAAGATTTTTATGAAGATTTAGGTTATGAAAATGTTAAAAATGAAGATGAACTTAAAACTAAAATAAAAGAAGATATCAAACATCGTAAACAACATGATGTAGAAAACAAATTTGTTGAAGAAATTTTAGAACAAGGTTCTAAAAAGATGAAAGTAGAAATAAACGAAGAAATAATTCATGGTGAAATTCATAGAATGGTTCATCAATATGAAGAACAATTAAAGACGCAAGGATTAAATTTAGAACAATATTTTGAATTTACTAATACAACTAGAGAAGATTTAGAAAAAATGATGGAAGAAGAAGCGTCTAAAAGAGTTAAATATCGTTATTTCTTAGAAGCAGTTGCTGAAAAAGAAAAAATAGAAATAGAAGATAAAGAAGTAGAAGAAGAATCTACTAAATTAGCAAAACATTATGGTATGGAAAAAGAAGAATTTATTAATGCATTTGGTGGAACAGACATGATTAAGTACGATTTAAAAATGCGTAAAGCTATGGAATTAATAAAAGAAAATAACTAATTATAAAGATTTTAGACGAAATATCGACTAAAAGTGCACAAAAAGCCAAAAGACGTTTACAAAACGTCTTTTATTCTTTATAATAACTAATTAAGTAATTCGTGGAGGTATTTGCAGTATGGATAAAAATTTACCAGTAATATTATTAAAACATTTAGTCTTGCTACCATATCAAGAAGTGAGGCTTGAGCTAAATAATAGAATAAGTAAAAATGTGGTAAATTTAGCGACTGAAGAATACGATAGTAATCTTCTAGTTGTATGTCCAACAGATCAAATAGAAGAAAGTCCTGAAGTATCCGATCTACCATCAATTGGTGTTGTCGGTAAAATAAAAAACATAATTGAACTACCTAATGGTAATTATCGTCTAGTAATTGTTGGAATTGAAAGAGTGAAAATAAATAGATATATAAACTATGAAAATCGAAAAGATATTTTAATCGCTGAAACTGAAGAAGTTGAAGAAATTAGAGTAAGTGAAATAGAAGAAATTGCTTTTCAACGTAAACTTGTTAATTTATTTTATAAATATGTAAATTCTTCTCCAAGAATATCTAATAGTATTATGGGAACAATTAAAGGAGTTTCTAATTTAAATCGTTTAACTGATTTAATAACATCTTCAATACCATTTAATATCGAACGTAAAAACAATTATATGCAAGAGTTAAATCCTTTAATTAGAGCAGAAAACTTAATGCATGATATAAGTATAGAAATTGAAGTAACTATTTTAGATGAAAAAATAGAGATTTCACTTCAAGATGAATTTCAAAACACTCAAAAAGAATTTATTATTAAAGAAAAAATCAAGAAATTAAAAACTGAATTAGGAGAATCCAATTTAAAGGAAGAAGAAGTAGAAAAATTTAAAAAAGCATTAAAAGATTTAAACTTAAATAAAAAAATATTTTCTAATTTAACTAGTGAAATAAAAAAATATGAATTAACTTCTGAATCATCACCTGAGGCAGCTGTAATTAGAAACTATTTAGACCTTGTTTTAAATCTTCCGTGGAAAATATATACGCAGGATGAAGAAGATTTAAATAAGATAATAAAAAGTTTAGATAATACTCATTATGGATTAAAAGAAGTTAAAGATAGAGTGATTGAATATATTGCAATAAAACAAAAAAATCCAGATATTAAAACACCTGTTTTATGTTTAGTAGGACCTCCAGGAGTAGGAAAGACTACTCTAACTAAAACTATCGCCCAGTCTTTAAATAAAGAATTCTTTAAATTAAGTGTTGGAGGATTAAATGATGCTACTGAATTAATTGGACACAGAAGAACCTATATTGGCTCAGCTCCAGGAAAAATAATTAAAGCGATAAGTAAATGTAATAGCTCTAATCCATTAATCTTAATTGATGAAATAGATAAAATGGTTAAAGATTATAAAGGAGATCCAGCTAGTGCATTTTTAGATATCTTAGATCCTGAACAAAATAAAACATTTACGGATAATTATGTTGAGGAACCATTTGATATCTCTAAAACATTCTTTATTTTAACTGCAAATGATTTATATTCTATTCCATATCCTTTAAGAGATCGTTTAGAGATAATAGAATTATCAAGTTATACAGAATATGAGAAGGTAAGTATTGCAAAAAATCATTTACTACCGAGAATATTTAATGATCATAAAGTAACCAAAAGTGAAATAAAATTTAGTACATCTATAATAATACATATAATAGATAGTTACACTAAAGAAGCTGGAGTTAGAGATTTAGAGAGAAAACTATCTAAAATTGTTAGAAAAATAGTTACTGAAAACTTAAAGACTAAAAAAGAAATAAAAATCAATATTAATAAAACTAATTTAAAAAAATACTTAGGTAACCCTAAATACCAAAACACTAATATTAAAGCTAATAAGATAGGAATTGCTAATGGACTTGCCTACACTCCTTTTGGAGGCACTATAACCGTCTTAGAGTCATGTTTAGTAGAAGGTAAGGGTGAACTTAAGCTAACAGGTCGTTTAGGTCCTGTAATGCAAGAAAGTGCACAAGTAGCAATCAGTTATATTAAAGCTAATTATAAAAAATTTAAAATAGATAAAAAAATTGCATTAAATAAAAATTTACATCTAAATGCCATAGAAGGAGCTATAAATAAAGAAGGACCATCTGCAGGTATTACAATAGTAACTTCTATTCTAAGTCTTGTCTTAAATAAAAGAGTAGATAAAAAAGTAGCGATGACTGGAGAAATAACATTAAATGGTGAAGTCTTAGAAATTGGCGGTCTAAAAGAAAAAATTATAGGGGGATATCGTGAAGGAGTAAGAATATTTTATATTCCGATATCAAACCAAAATGATTTAGATGACATACCAGAAGAAATATCTAAAGATATAGAAATTAAATTAGTTAAAAACTATCAAGAAATATACCGTGATTTATTTAAATAAATCAACATAAAAAATCATTCCTAACATAATATTTATTAGAAAGGAATGATTTTTTTATGAAACAAACAATACCTTATAATGAAAAAATTGTATTTAAAACTAAGATATCGGAAGTATCAAGTATTTCTTTAGAACATGAATTTAATGTTGCTAATCAAGAAATAAACGGAGATTTTATAATATCTGGAGACTACAAAGTACACGACGTAAGTGTTAATAAAGATCCGTTTTTATATCGATTACCTTTTTCAGTAACAATGCCAGATAATTTTGATATTGAAACACTTGAATTCGAAATAAGAGATTTTACTTATGATGTAGTAGCTGGAGATACTCTAAGTGTTAATATTGAATTTTCTGTTGAAGGTGAAGTAAAAGAACCTGTAGTAGAAGAAATACCAAGAAAAGAAGAAATTAAAGAACCAGAAATTATATTTGAAGAAGTAGAAGACAAACCAGTATTAGAAGATTTAATTGAAGAGAAAGAAGAAAGAGTAGACAACGAAACTCAAGAAACGATAATCGACTCTTTAAAAGTGGAAGACGATAACTTTGTTACATATCATATTCACATCGTTAGAGAAAATGATACTATTGAAACAATTTGTGCTAAATACAATGCTCAAACTGAAAGTGTTAAAAATATAAATGATTTAGAAGAAATTAATCTCGGAGATAAAATTATAATTCCCCAAACTCAAAATGAATAAAACTTTAGAGGTAATAAAAAAATTATATAAGCCCTATCGTTATACAATTAAAAATAATTGTACTATTATTGAAACCAATCATGGTAAATTTGTAGTAAAAGAAAAAAAAGAAAGAAATATAAGAGAATTATATAACTATCTACGTTCGAGAAACTTTACATACTTCCCAAATCTAATTGATGATGAGCGTAATGATTTAAATGTATATGAATATGTTGAAGAAATAACAACACCAAAAGAACAAAAAGCCCTAGATTTAATTAATTTGACAGCATTATTACACAATAAAACTTCTTATTTTAAAGAAGTCAGTTCAGATACATATCAAGAAATATACGATAATATAAATAATAATATATTATATTTACAAGAATACTATACAAATTTGATACTAGAAATAGAAAATGAAATATATATGTCGCCAAGTCATTATTTGTTAATAAGAAATAGCAGTAAAATATTTGCTGCTCTTAATTTTTCGAAAAGAGAACTTGATGATTGGTTCGAACTTGTCAAAGAGGAATCTAAAACTAGAGTATCAGTTATTCATAATAATCTATCTACAGAACATTTAATTAGAAACCAACAAGACTTTTTAATCAGTTGGGATCGAAGTAAAATAGATTCCCCAGTATTAGATATTATCAAATTCTATCAAAACGAATATTTTGATTTAAACTTTGAAGAAATATTAAATAGATACATGCAAAAATTCCCTTTAAACGAAGCAGAAACAAGATTATTATTTATTATGATATCTCTACCCAAAGAAGTTAAACTTGAAGATAATGAATTTAAAAACTGTCAAATAGTCAGAGAAAGTTTAGACTATATATATAAAACAGAAGAACTAACAAGGCCATATTACCCGCCAAACGATCCAGACGAAGAAACACAACTCTAAAAGCAATAGTAAAACATTTAATCGAAATGGAAAAATAAAAGTTATAAAAGCTTGATACATAATTATAATCATCATTATAAAGATAGACCAAGCGCTAAAAATTGGGAACCTACCACGAAACATAACAATCACCTAATCTATAATATGAAATTAAACTAAAGATGCATATGTCTTTAGTTTATTTATTTGTTAATTTATAGTACAATAAAATTGGTGATATAAATGAATTATAAAGTTTTAAAAGTATTACAAGAACAAAAAGAAATGAAATTAAAAGGTAACTTATACCATGATGTTCAAATAAAGTTTTCGTACAATAATAATCGGATAGAAGGAAGTCAACTTTCGGAAGAAGAAACTAGAAATATTTTTGAAACAAACTCACTTTTAAACAACGAACAATCTACTAATGTAGACGATATAATAGAAACAACTAATCACTTTTATTTATTTGATTACATGTTAGATAATGTAAAAAGTACTTTGAGTGAGGATTTGATAAAAGAATATCATAAAATACTTAAACGTAGTACAAGTGATGAGAGAAAAGATTGGTTTAATGTAGGAGAATATAAAAAACTAGCTAATATAGTTGGTGGCGAAGAAACAACAAAACCTAAAGATGTCTCTAAAGAAATGAAGAAGTTATTAAATTGGTACGATCGTATTGAAGATGTTGCACTAAAAGATATTATTGAATTTCACTATTGCTTTGAAAGAATCCATCCATTTCAAGATGGTAATGGTAGAGTAGGAAGAATAATTATGTTCAAAGAATGTTTGAAACATAATATTACACCTTTTATAATTGAAGATAATGACAAATTATTTTATTATCGAGGACTAAAAGAATATAAAAATGAAAAAGGATGGTTAATTGATACTATTAAAAATAGTCAGGATGAATTTATTAAATTAATTGATAAATTTCTAATATAGAAAAAAAGAAAGTCTCAATAAGGCTTCTTTTTTAATTAAAAAACTCTTTCCTTGTTATATCAAAATCATTTTGATATAATTATTAATGATAGAGGGATGCCTAGTGAAGAAAAATGGTTTTATAGCAATATCACTTTTATATTCATTTTTTCTAGTGTTTGTATCTATAATGATGACTCTAATTGTTACATATTCTCATAATCGTATTTTAATGAATAATGTCAATAATAATGTAGCAAACCAATTAAATATATATTCTTCCCAAACATCTGATAAATCTGGTGCAATAGCTCCTCTTTTAACAAATAATATGATACCTATTTATTTTAATTATTCAGAAGGTGATGGCACATGGAGAAAAGCCGATGTTACTAATGAACCAGGACCACACCAATGGTATAATTATGGTGAACGAATCTGGGCGAATGTT
>CAYUEQ010000008.1:0-27869 GCA_964443805.1 uncultured Muribaculaceae bacterium | reverse complement strand
TTTTTTTTGATTAATTAAATTTATTTATTGCTATATTAACTATTTTTGTAAACTCTTCTTGTATTTCATCTAATCTAACCTTGTTTTCTGCCTCAAATCTAAGTGTTAAGTTAGGTCCGGTGTTACTAGCTCTAACTAATGCCCAACCATCTTCAAAGGTGATTCTAATACCGTCGATATCATTTATATTATAGTTTTTATCGCTACAATACTTTTTAACTTCATCGACAACTTTAAATTTAATATTATCATGACATTCAACTCTTAATTCAGGTACTGATTCATAAACATTGAATTCTTTTATTAATTCACTTAATTTCTTATCAGTATTTGACAATATTTCTAACATTCTAAGACCTGCATAAATACCACAGCTTGTTGGATGATTACGATCATTAAAATATAAATGACCTGAATATTCTCCACCAAATCTTATTTTATCTTCATATACTTTAGTTTGGGTATAACTAGCACCAGTTCGATACATAAAAGGAATCCCTTTACTTTTTATAATTTCATCTTCTAAAGTTTTAGAACATTTTATATCAAAAAGTATTTTTTTGTTATCTAATGTTGGAATTAAATGATTAGCAAAAATTGCAATTATATAATCTATTGGAATAAATTTCCCGTTCTCATCTATTAATCCTACCCGATCTGCATCTCCATCATAAGCAATACCAATATCAGCATTATTATCTTGAACAGCTTGTTTTAACATCTCTAAGTTCTCTTCGACACTTGGGTCAGGATGATGATGAGGGAAGGTTCCGTCACTGTTTGAACATATATATATGTTATCTAAATTGTTATAAAAATCATGAGCAGGTTTTACTATAGTACTTCCTACACCATTTCCAGGGTCTAAAACAACTTTTAAGTTTTTATCGCCCATTTTTATATTATCATGTAGATAACTATAATATTCTTCGTTAATTTTTGTATACTCAACATTTCCACTACCTGTTTTAAAATTAGCATCAATAGTGTATTTTTTAAAATCTTCAATCATTTTTCCACGAGCATTAGTGAATGGGTCAAAAGAAAATTTAAATCCATTTTCTTCTTTTGGATTATGACTTGCTGTAATCATAATACCTGGAACTTTATGTACAAATCTTGCGTAATAGAGCATAGGAGTAGTACAAAGTCCAATACTTAATACATTACAGCCACTTTCTATTAAACCTTTAATTAACTCGTCTCTTAAAGCAGGTGAAGATATTCTATTATCATATCCAATTACACATTTAGTATAGTTATATTTTTTTTGAATATAACTTCCATAGCTTTTTCCAATTAAATAAGCAAAATCTTCATTAATGTCTTTAGGATATACACCTCTTATATCATATTGTCTAAATATATTTTCATTCATTTACTTCTTTTACCTCTTCTATTTTATTAAATCATAGCTTTCATTAAATTTTTTTTCTATTTCACTATAATTATTATTTTTTAAATTTATTTCTTCAAAACCACTATAATAATCTTTAACTTCACCATTTTTTACAAAAAATACAAAAGGAAGAGTTATTCTTTTTAAGTTTTTATCAAACTTTTTACTATTTTCTTTTTGAGTTATTGTGTCTACTGGTAAATATTCATCTAAAATATCAGTTAAATTTTTATACTCTTCAGTATTTTCTTTTCTCATTTCTTCAATATTTAAATAATAAATATTTTCATCATTGTACCAACTAAAATCTAGAATAGTGTCGATTAAATTTCTTGACCATGGACAAGCTGGACGCCCCAAATATATAACACCAGTTCCATTATCAATTAATTCTAAAACCTCTTCGTAAGATACATAGACTACTAAGTTATCATCATCTATTTTAAGATTTTGATATTTTAACTTTCCATTATCATCTTTAACACTATTTAATTCTTCGTATTCTTTTTTAAATGAAAGTGCATCTTCAGTAGTTTGTTCTTTAAATGAAGTATTAGCTTCTTCGTTATTTGTACAGCTGACAATAAGTAAATTAATTGCCAAAAACATTATAAAAACACCTAATATTTTTTTCATTAAAGACCTACAATACTTTCTAAGGCTAGTAAAATCATCTCATCTAAATTTTTTTCTCTTTCTTCAGAAGTTAATTCATTACTATCATGTGATGCATCACTAACAGTTAGTAGAGTAGTTGCTTCTTTATTTAATTTATCTGCTAGAAATATTAAAGCAAAAGCTTCCATTTCATTAGCTAGATATTTATCTGTTGGTGCTAGTTCTTTTATTTTGTTATCTTTAGCATAGGGATCGAACACTTCATTACTCATCACCATTCCATAATGAACTTTAGTATTCAAAGATTGGGCTGTAGCTAGTATTTGATTATTTAAATCTTCCGAGTTTTTAAATATCTTATCTTTAGTTCCGTCATATACTTCTGCAAAATTAGATGCAGTTGCAACATCTTTCCCTAAAACAATATCTCCAACTTTAACATCAATATTATTAGTTCCTGCTGTTCCAATTCTAATTATGTTTGTAACATCATAATAGGTAAAAAGCTCATAAGCATAAATACCCATACTTGGAAAACCCATCCCTGATGAAAATACTGTTACTTTCTTATCTTTATAAAAACCAGTATAGCCGAAATTGTTTCTAACCTTGTTAATTAACTTAACATTATCCAAATATTTATCTGCTACATACTTTGCACGTAGTGGATCACCTGGCATTAAAACAGTTTCAGCTATATCTTCTTTCTTACTTTCAATATGTACTGTTGCCATATTTTAATCACATCCTTATAAATTGATTATACAGTAATATTTTGCTATAATCAATTTATTAAGTTTTGAAAGTAGTGAAGAAATGACAATTGAAAAAGAAGCAAAAAAACTTTCTTTGCACGCGTGTAAAGATAGTGATGCATTCAGATTAAAAGAAGAGAATGAAGATATAAGAGCACCATTTTTTAGAGATATAGATCGTATTATATATTCACTTTCTTATACAAGATATATAGATAAAACTCAAGTATTTAGTTTTAATGAAAATGATAACATAACTAAAAGAATGGTTCATGTTCAATTTGTTAGTAAAATAGCTCGAACAATAGGGCGAGAGTTAAATTTAAATGAGGACTTGATTGAAGCAGGAGCGCTCGGACATGACTTAGGTCATGTTCCGTTTGGTCATGTAGGAGAAATAATATTAAATGAATTAAGTCATAAATACAATGAAGGAAACTTTAATCACAATGTTCAAAGTGTAAGAATTCTAATGGAAGTTGAAAAAGATGGAGTTGGAAGTAATTTAAATATTCAAACTTTAGATGCTATTTTATGTCATAATGGTGAGTTTTTAGAAAAAGAATACTATCCAAACCCTAAAACTAAGAATGAGTTTTTAAATGAATATCATGAAACATATCTTAATCAAGATATTATAAAACAATTAAAACCGATGACTCTAGAAGGTTGTGTAATTAGAATCAGTGATATGGTTGGATATCTAGGTAGAGATATCGAAGATGCAATAAGATTAGGTGTTTTAAGTACTAAAGATATACCTAAAAATATATCTACAATTTTAGGGGTTAATAATCGGGATATTGTTAATACTATAGTATTAGATATAATAAAAAACAGTTACAATAAGCCATATATCAAACTTTCTAAAAAAGTTTTTGATGCAGTAAAGGATTTAAAAGACTTTAACTATAAATATATATATGAGAAGGCAAATACTGAAGAAGATGTTAAAAACTACGAAAAAATGTTTACAACTCTTTTTGAAGTATATATGAATCACTTAGAAAATAAAGTTAATACTACTGATATTTATCAATTATTTTTAAACACAATGAGTCCTAAATATTTAGATAATACAACTAATGCAAGACGAGTAATTGATTATATAGCTGGTATGACTGATGACTTTTTCCTAAGCCAGTATAAAAAATATAATAATAAACAATAAAAAACGTATACTAAAATAAAGAGAGTTGTGAGACATGATTTATAAAAAATTTAAAAGTGGGGCATTTAATGTCCATACAATAAAAACTGACAAATTTAGAAATTGTCAAATAGAAGTTATGTTTAGAGATAAAATAAATAAAGAAGATATTACAAAAAGAATTATGTTATGTGATATTCTTTGTGAGTCGAGTAATGAATATAAAGATAGTAAATCATTTCATAAACAAAAAGAACTTTTATATAATACTCTTTTTTATTCAACTACTACTAGAGTAGGACAGCTTGTTTATAGTAACTTCATAATTAATTTTATAGATCCTAAATATGCCGATAACAACTTCTTAGAAAAAATCATTGAATTACTATGTAATACAATTCAAAAACCAAATATAAAAGATGAAAAATTTGATAAAAAATCATTCGAAAAAGTTTTTAAACAAATAGAAGATAATGTCTTAATAGACAAAGAAAACCCAAGTAAATATTCAGTTTATCAAATGATTAAAAATATGGATAAAGAATCCCCAGCTTGTATTAAAATAAATGGTTATCTAAAAGATTTAAAAAAGATAAATCCAAAAAACTTATACGAATATTATCAAGAATTTATTAGTCATAATTACTGTGATATTTTTATTATAGGGAACTTAGATATGGAAAAAGTTGTTAAATTAATAAATAATTTTTTTAATATAAAAACAATTAAAAACCATAAACTAGATATGAGTTATATACCTAAAAAAAGATTAATACCGAAAAAAATAATAGAAAAAACTAAGTTTAATCAAAGTATCTTAGTAGTTGGATGTAACTTACAAGAACTAACTAAAAAAGAAAAAGACGTAACAATGTTTTTATATAATGCTATATTAGGCAGTGGTTCAATTGATTCAAAATTAGGTGATAATCTAAGACAACAAAATTCATTATGTTATAATGTCGGATCTTTTTATCAAAAATATGACAATATTTTAATAATAAGAACAGCGTTTAATGAATCTAATTATAATTTAGCGGTTAAATTAATAAAAAAATCTCTAACAGATATGAAAAAAGGGGACATAACTGATGATGAATTTAATAATGCTAAATTAGCTATAATTCAAGGTCTAACACTTGCTAAAGATGATCAATCACAATTACTAAGTAATTATATAATGAATCAGGTCGACAAAATACCACTATTAGATGATCGTATAGAGATATTTAAAAGTATAAGAAAAGAAGAAGTAATAGAAGTAGCTAGAAAAGTTAAATTAAATACAATATATCTCCTAAGTGTAGGTGGTGAATAACTATGGAAGAAATTATTTTAAAAAAATTAGATGAAAAAGTACTTTATGAAAAAGCAGTTAGTGGTATAGATGTTTTTATGATACCTAATAATAAAATAAATAATTATTATATTACGTTTAATGTTAAATTTGGTTCAATTCATACAGAATATAAAGAAAAAGGTAAGAAAAGTTACACTAAGTTGCCAAATGGAATTGCTCACTTTTTAGAACATCAAATGTTTTACCAGCCCGATGGAACTGTCGCTCATTCTTATTTTGCAAATACAGGTTCTTTTGCAAATGCAACAACAACGTACAGATATACATATTATGAAGTAATTGGATCAAACCAATTATCAAAAAACTTAAATTATTTAATAGACTATGTTCAAGAACCATACTTTATTAAAAAGAATGTTGATTCTGAAAAAGGAATAATAATTGAAGAAATAAGAACAGGGCAAGATAGTCCGAGTCGTCAATTATTTGAAAGACTTAATTACAACTTATATCTAAAAAATAATTATAAATATAGTATTGCTGGAACTGAAGAAGATATAAAGAACACTACACCAGAAAAAATTATGAAATGCTATGAAAATTTTTATCATCCTGAAAATATGTTTATAGTTGTTACTGGAAACTTTAAACCATTAGAAGTAATGACAATAATAAATGAAAATCAAACAAAAAAGGATTTTACAGAATATAAAAATCCCACAATAAAAAAATTTAAAGAACCATTAAAAGTAGAAAAAGATTATGAAGAAATAGAAATGAATGTAAAAATCCCTAAAATAAGTATTAGTTATAAAATATCTAGAAGAAATTTTAAAGATATAGAAGATATTAAACTAAGAAAATACTTACAGATAATTCTAGCAAGTAAATTTGATATAGCTAGTGATTTAACAGAAAAATTAATAGAAAATAATATTATTACATCATCCGTCTATACAAGTAATTTTATTGATGATGATATTGTTACGTTAATAATATCCACAGAAACTAAATATCCAGAAGAATGTATTAAAATAATAGAAGAAGAAATGAATAACTTAACAATAGATAAAGAATTACTAGATAGAAAGAAAAAGGTAGGTATTAGTGATTTAATAATGGCATTTGATGATATTCAAATAGTAAATGAAATCATTCAAACAAACATTATTCTTTATGATAAAATCATTGATAATGAATACGATATTATAAAAAAATTAAACTTAACTGAAGCTACATCTATAAAAGATAATATATCTACTAAAATAAAATCTATTTTAGTAATAAAGCCATTTAAACAATAAAAAAATGAAGATTAATTCTTCATTTTTATCTGTTGTAATATTCAACAATTAGAGCTTCATTGATTTCAGTATTTAATTCACTACGTTCAGGTAATCTTATATAAGTACCTTGTAGTTTTTTCTCATCGAACTCTACAAAAGCTGGACGAGCTGTTGCTTCTTCTAAAGCTTCTTTCATTGCTACGTGATCTAGAGATTGCTCTCTTATACCAATAACATCTCCAGGTTTTACAGTGTATGAAGGTATATCTGTTTTCGCTCCATTTACTGTAATATGACCATGGTTAACTACTTGACGAGCAGCTCTTCTAGTTTTAGCATAACCTAAACGATAAACTAAGTTATCTAAACGGCTTTCTAATAAGAATAATAAGTTCTCACCAGCAATACCTTGCATTTTAGTAGCACGTTCAAATACTTTTCTGAATTGTTTTTCGTTAAGTCCATACATAAATCTTACTTTTTGCTTTTCAGCTAATTGAATTCCATACTCACTTGGTTTACGTCTTCTAGCTCTTCCGTGAACTCCAGGTGCATATGGACGTCTTGCTAAGTCTTTACCATTTTCTAAAGTAGAAAACCCTAGACGACGTGATTTTTTATAAACTGGACCAGTATATCTTGCCATAATAAAAAGTCTCCTTTCATTTTAATTTTATTACGAGACTTATTAAGATTTAATATAGGGAGTTTATATTATGTTTTTACTAAGGCAGACTTAGTTACTAACTTTTATCTATAAACACTTTATATTAAATCATTAATTCTGCCACATGTAATAAGCACTAATAATTTAACAAATAATGACATGTTTGTCAAATTACTTATATACCATAATATGAATATAAAACAAATAGATGTTTTATGTCGACATTTATAGTCAATATATGATAAAATTTATTTAGAAAGTAGGAAGATAACATGACTAAGACAACATTCTATTTAATTGCTAGTGGTTATTATATTTTTGCTATTGTCTTAATAATTGGAACTCTTTCTTTAATGAATAAAAATAAAAGAAAAAAATATTCTAAAACTTTTAATGAATTAGAGCGTTCAAAAAATTTAATTATATCGGCAACGATTTTATCAGAGTTAAATAAGGTAGAGGCGCTAATTAATAATGATTTATTAAAAGAACAGTATAATGAATGGAAAAAAAGATTTAGCGAAATTAAAGATATTGAAATACCTAAGATTACAGATGATTTACTAGAAGTTGAAGAATTATTTAATTTAAAAAAATATAAAGAACTAGATGAAAAAATGGCTAAGTTAGAACTAAGTATTTATAATGTTAAAATGAAAGCTGATTTTTTACTAGATGAAATAAAAAGTTTGACATTAAGTGAAGAACGTAATCGAGAAACGGTTACTCAATTAAAGAAAGTATATCGTGAGATATTAAATACATTTAATAAAAATAAGATAGATTATAAAGATGTTATTGGACCTTTAGAATTACAATTTGAAAATGTTGATAAATTATTTAGTACTTTTGAAACCGCGATGGAGAATAACTCCTATACTGAAGTTGGTAAAATAGTTAAAGCTTTAGATGACACAATAGGTAACTTAAAAATAATTATTGAAGAAGCTCCAAGTATTATTTTAATGGGTAGAGGAATTATTCCTAAGAAGATGAAAGATATTGAAGCTGTTGAAAAGAAAATGACTAAAGATGGGTATCAGTTAGAATATTTAAATATTGAATATAATATTACTGAATCAAAAAAGAAAATATCAGATGTATTTGCAAGATTAAATGTTTTAAATGTTGAAGATTCAATCTTTGAATTAAAGACGATGTTAGATTACTTTGATTCTATATATAATGATTTTGATAAAGAAAGAATATCGAAAAGACTATTTGATGATTACTTAAGAGGAGTAGGGGTTAAGACTACAAAACTTGCAAGCGTAGTTAGAAGCTTAATTACACAAATAGAAGATATTAAATATAGTTATGATTTAAGTAATGAAGATATTAAAATAATTAAAGAAATAGATTTAGAAATCAAAGAAGTAAGAAAAGATTATGAAACAGTTGTTGCATCTAGTAGAACAAAGATGTTTCCGTTCTCAAAATTATCTAAAGAAATGGAACTCTTAAACGTAAGACTTGCTAAAACTGAAGATAAATTAGATATAGCATTAAGAACACTAGGCAGTCTAAAAGATGATGAATTAAGAGCAAGAGAACAATTAGATGAGATAAAAGGATTACTAAAACAAGCTAAAAATAGAATCAGTAGTTATAAACTACCTGTAATACCACAAAAGTATTATATAGAATTAGCTGAAGCTAATGATTCAATAAAAGAAATAATAAGAGAATTAGAAAAAAAACCAATCTCGATAAAAATATTAAATACAAGAGTAGATACAGCAAGAGATTTAGTCTTAAAGCTATATACTACTACTAAAGAAATAGTTAAAGCTGCTAAATTAACTGAAATGTCGATAGTTTATGGAAATAGATATCGACCAGTTAATAAAGAAATAGATTTTGGTTTAACAAAAGCTGAGAATTTATTCTTTAAAGGAAACTTTAGAGGAGCATTAGAAAATGCAATTAATGCAATAAGTATAATTGAACCAGATTTTATAAATAATATAAAATAGATAATCTATATATAATTTGGTAATATTAATAACAAAGGTGATTATTCATGATTTATTTAGATTACAGTGCAACTACACCTGTTTTAAATGAAGTTTTAGAGTCGTACAATAAAACAACTAAAACATTTATAGGTAATGCTAATTCATTACATAGTTTAGGAAGCAAATCAAAAGAATTATTAGATGATGCTACTAATCAAATATGTGATCTTTTTGATATTAGTAATAAAGAAATTATTTATACCTCAGGTGCTACACAGAGTAACAATATGGCACTTTTAGGTATTGCTCTTAATAAACCAGCAAACAGTGAAATAATAGTATCTAAATTAGAACACCCATCTATTTACGCTATTACTAAACACTTAAAAGAATTAGGTTATAAAATTATTACTGTTAATAATACTATAGAAGGTATGATTGATTTAGATGATTTAAAAAATAAAATAACTGATAAAACTGTTTTAGTTAGTATCTGTGCTGTTAATAGTGAAGTAGGAATAAGACAACCACTTAAAACTATCAGACAAATAATTAGAAAGCAAAACAATAAAATAGTATTTCATTCAGATATAACCCAAGCATTAGGAAAAATAAACGTTAACTTAAAAGATGTAGATTTAGCTAGTGCATCAGGCCATAAAATATTTGCACCAAAAGGAATAGGATTTTTATATAAAAAAAGTTCTATTAAATTAAAACCAATACTTTTTGGAGCAACTAACGAAACTTTTTTATTACCTGGAAGTCCGCCACTACCTTTAATAGTTTCATTATCTAAGGCAATTAGAATTTCTTTAACTGACTTAGAAAGGAAAGAAACATATGTAAAAAAATTAAATGAAAAAATATGTAATATACTATTACCAAACAAAGATATATTAATTAATAAAACTAAATATTGTATACCGCATATATTAAACATAAGCATTCCTAAGATTATACCGGAAACATTAATTAATGCTTTAGCAAAAGATAATATTTTCATCGGCACTAATACAGCTTGTTCAAGTGGAAATGAAAGTGCAGCACTAAATGCAATATATAATGATAAAAATAGATCTCAGTACAGCATTAGAATAAGTCTTTCTTATATGACAAAATATGATGAAGTAAATAGATTTTTAAACAGCTTTATTAAACATTACTCTAAACTAAAAGAATTCAATATTAAATAAACAATTTGCTTTTTTGAGTGATTATTACTATAATTTTACAGAGGTGCAATAGTGAAAAAAATAATAATTATAAAATATGCAGAATTATCAACTAAAAAAGATAATATAAACTTTTTTATTAGAACTTTAAAAAACAATATTATTCATATATTAAAAGATTTTGAAGTAGATATTCATAGTAATAGAGGAAGAACTCTAATAGATTTTAAAACAACCGATGAAGATAAAATAATTAGTAAATTAACTAATGTTTTTGGTATTCATGAGATTAATCTAGGATATAAAATAGATACATTAGATGAAAATGTAATAAATGAAAAAATAGTTAATTTACTAACTAATAAAGATTTTAATACTTTTAAAGTAGAAACTAAAAGAAGTAATAAAAAATTCCCATTAACTTCTTTAGAATATAGTAGAAATTTAGGTGCGCATATACTTAAAAATATAGCTAATATAAAAGTAGATGTTCATACTCCAGAGCTGTTAGTCAATGTTGAAATAAAAGATACATACACATTAGTTTATTTTGATAAGATAAAAGGTCTTGGAGGTTTCCCAGTTTCAACACTAGGTAAATCATTACTAATGTTATCTGGAGGAATAGATTCACCAGTAGCAGGATATCTAGCAAATAAAAGAGGGATAAAATTAGAAGCAATATACTTTGAAAGCCCACCTCACACTAGCGAGGATGCTAAGAAAAAAGTGTTAAAACTAGCAGAAAAGTTAAGTACATATAACTTAAATATAAAAGTCCATGTAATAAATTTTACCGAAATACAAGAAGCTATTTATAAATACATTCCTCATGAATATTTAATAACAATTATGAGAAGAATGATGTATCGTATTAGTGAAAAAGTTGCTAAAAGAAATAATTGTCATATATTAATAAATGGAGAATCAATTGGACAAGTTGCAAGTCAAACCTTAGTTAGTATGAAAGTAATTAATGAAGTGATTAAATTACCTGTAATCAGACCACTAGCATGCTTTGATAAACTAGAAATAATAGATCTAGCTAAAAAAATAGATACATATGAAACAAGCATTCTCCCATACGAAGACTGTTGTACAATATTCGTTCCAAAACATCCAGTAATTAATCCAGAAAGTAAACTGTGTTTCAAGTATGAAGAGTTAATAGAATATGATGAAATGATTAATAGAGCTATTAAAAATCATGAAGTTATAAAAGTTTTAACAAAACAAGAAAGTAAATATGAAGACATCTTATAGTATTAGATGTTTTTTTTTGTCAAAAATAAACTTATGAAGAATAAAATTATGAAAATAAGTGGATTACTATTAATTATCAGTTCAATAATAATTTTGTTTTATAACATTTGGTTTGAAATAAAACAAGAAATTTATGATGCCTATATAATTGATAATTATTTTGAAACACCAGAAATAATATCAATACCAAGTATTGAAGAATTAGATACAATTGAACCAATCGAAGAACCACCTATTGAAGAAGAAATTATCCAAGAAGAACATATAGCTATTTTAGAAATACCTAAGATAAACTTTAAAAGAGGCTTAGTATCTAAAAACTCTATTAACAATAATGTAGATAAAAACGTTATGACAATGCCTATATCAACAATGCCTGATGTAGATAAAGGAAACTTTGTCTTAGCGGCTCACTCAGGCATTGGTTACTATGCATTTTTTAAACATCTATATAAACTAGGCTTAGATGATTTAATATATATTTACTATAATAATGTAAAATATGAATATTTAATCAAAGATATCTATCATGAAAAAAAAGATGGAACAGTAGTTATTCATAAAGAACCAGAAGATACAACCGTAACACTAATAACGTGTAAGTATAAAGATAAAACAAAACATACTATCTATGTAGCTAGTTTATTTAAAAGTAGTAGCTATTAAATTTTAAAATGTTATTTTACAGTACAAATGTATGGTATAATTTATATAGTAGAAAAGGAGTAGTGGGTATGAATAAAATACTTAAAAATGCACTTGATAATGAAATTAAAAGACAAGAAGAAAATATTGAATTAATTGCTAGTGAGAACTATGTATCGGAAGATATTTTAAAACTACAAGGTAGTATATTAACTAACAAATATGCTGAAGGTTATCCAGGTAAGAAGTATTATGGTGGATGTGAAAATATCGATGTTATAGAAAATTTAGCTATAGAATTAGCTTGTAAATTATTTGGATGTAAGTTTGCTAATGTACAACCTCATAGTGGTTCATCAGCAAATTTAGCTGTATATAGAGCACTACTTAGTCATGGAGATAAAGTTATGGGAATGGATTTATCAAATGGTGGACATCTAACCCACGGTCATCCTCTAAACTTTAGTGGAGTAGATTATGAAATAGTAAGTTATACTTTAGATTCTAAAACAGAAGAAATAGACTATGAAAAAGTTAGAGAAATAGCTTTATTAGAAAAACCTAAAATGATTATTGCAGGAGCTAGTGCTTATTCTAGAGAAATAGATTTTAAAAAGTTTAAAAGTATTGCAGATGAAGTTGGAGCATATCTGTTTGTTGATATGGCACATATTGCTGGTTTAGTTGCAGCAGGACTTCATGAGTCTCCAATTGGAGTTGCTGATGTTGTAACTACTACAACTCATAAAACACTAAGAGGTCCTAGAGGAGGATTAATCTTAACTAATGATATAGAAACTGCTAAAAGAATAGATAAAGTAATATTTCCTGGAATACAAGGTGGGCCTTTAATGCATGTTATTGCAGCTAAAGCACAATGTTTTCATGAAGCACTTGATTCATCATTTATTGATTATCAAAAACAAGTAATAAAAAATGCTAAAGCATTAGCAGAAACTTTAAAAGAAGAAGGATTTCATATTGTAAGTAATGGCACTGATAATCATTTATTATTAGTTGACGTTAAAAATAAAATTGGAATGACAGGTATGGAAGCAGAAAAACTTCTTGATAAGATACATATTACTATTAATAAAAATACTATACCTAATGAAAAAGAATCTCCATTTAGAACAAGTGGAATTAGATTAGGAACAGCAGCAATGACAACAAGAGGATTAAAAGAAAAAGAGTTTATTGAAATCGGTAAGATAATTTCAGAGTGTTTAAAAAATAAAGTTGATGAAGAAATAATGAAAAAATTATCACAAAGAGTTTTAGAATTAACTAAACAATTTCCAATTTATAAAGGAGTTAAATAAATGAGTAAATGGGATAAAGAATATATAAAGTTATGTAAAAAAGTTTTAAAAGATGGAGTTGAAGTAGAAAACAGAACAGGAATTAATAGTATTAAATTAGATGGCTACTTCTTTGAATTAGATTTAGGTGAAGAATTTCCTGTTTTAACGACTAAGCAACTTTATTTTAGACAAGCTATACTAGAAATGTTATGGATTTACCAAGCTCAATCTAATGATGTTAGATGGCTTCAAGAAAGAAATGTTCATATATGGGATGAATGGATGATTGATGAAAATGGTAAATGGAAAGCTACTCAAATGGTATTAGATGAAAACAAAAAATTAGTTAAAAAAGAAATAGTAAAAGATTTTGGAAAAGATAAGGCATATACAATTGGAACAGCTTATGGTTATATTGCTAAAAGATATAATTTTATGGAAAATTTAATTAATAAATTAAAAACAAATCCAACCGATAGAAGAATGTTATATACATTATGGCAAGATGAATTTATGCCTACTGCAGTACTACCATCATGTGTTTGGTCAACTGAATGGAATGTAACAGGAGATACATTAAATTTGTGGGTTCACCAAAGAAGTGCAGATATACCACTTGGATTACCTTTTAACGTAACTCAGTATGCTGTGTTAGCTAATTTAATTGCTCACTGTACAGGATTAAAGGTTGGGAAAATGAGATACAGTATTAATGATCCACATATTTATGTTAATCAAATAGATGGTATTAATGAACAAATAGAGAGATTTGAAAAAAATGGGGATTTTAAAGCACCTAAGTTATGGATTAATCCCGATATGAAAGATTTCTTTGAATTCGATAATTCGAAAGAATTAAAAGATATTAAAATAGAAGGGTATGAGCATATGGGACCAATTAAATTCCCACTTGCAAAGTAATATGAAAAATTTATCTTTAATAGTTGTAATCGGAAAGAATAATGAAATAGGTAAAGACAATAAATTATTATGGCATCTTCCTAATGATTTAAAATTCTTTAAAGAAACAACTCTAAATAAAACAATAATAATGGGTAGAAAAACTTTTGAATCACTACCTAATAAATTACCTAACAGAAAACATATAATACTATCTAACAACAAAGATTATAAAGTAGATGATGTACTAACATTAAATAGTGTAGAAGAAGTAATAGATTATATTAAAAATACTGATGAAGAATGTTTTGTTATAGGTGGTTCTGCTATATATCAATTATTTCTTCCATATTCTAAATATTTATATCTAACAAAAGTTGCTGATACAAAAGAAGCTGATTCTTACTTTCCTAAAATTGATGAAGCAAATTATGATGTTATCTATCTTGGAGAAAATAAAGATAATGGTATAAAATATAAACATTATAAATATATAAATAAAAAACATAATTAATTATTATGTTTTTTTTGTATAATAATTTTTTATAAAACCATAATAAATATGAGGGATTTATATGAGATTAGGTAAATGGTTTATTATTACAGGTATTTTTACAGTAATAGCAACTTATATTATGAACAATCAAACCTTAGCTGCTCCAAATCAAAGTGATTTGGATGTTAGAATAAGTAAGATTACTGAAAATATTGAAGAACATCCTGGCACAGCCAGAATGGTTTTAATTGATGCTGAAGACAATTTAGTTCATGAATTTGATGTAGAGGCTAATGTTGGTTATACAAAACTAGAAAATATAGCACCAGGAAATTATACTTTAAAAGAAATAAAAACACTTGATGGGTATTCTTTTGGTGCTGATGTGAGAGTAGAAGTGTTAGATACAACAGAAGTTCAAACTTTTGAATTTCTTAATGTAAAAAGTAATAGTATTAATGTTTCATTATCTATGAGAGATATAGGTCTTAATACACTAGTAAAAAATTCTAGAATTCAATTATTAGATGTAAATGATAATGTAATAGATATATGTGATTCTACTTATTATTCACCATGTATATTTCAAAATTTAGAAGTTGGAGCTTATACTATAAAAGAACTAAGTACTCCACCAGGATATATAAGTATGGTAGATAGAACATTTGAAATAAACGAATCTGATGCTGGTAAGACAATTGAGATTGTCGAACCACGAGACTTTACTAAATTAGAAATATGTAAAATAGATACAAGTAGTGGAGAACAACTTCCAAATGCAGTTTTTGAACTATACAATGAACAAAACGAGTTATATGATCGTTTTACTACAGATAAATATGTAAGATATATAGAACGTATACCAGTAGGGACATATACTCTAAAAGAAGTTACAGCACCGCCAGGATACGAACCTAGAAACGAAGAACATACAATTATAATTACTGAAACACCTGAAATAGTTTATATAAATGCATATAATAGTCCAACAATTGATGTTCCAAATACATCAATTAATGAGAGTATGATTTTCTATATAATAGGAGGATTTCTATTGTTACTAGGTATTATTGTCGTAAGTGTATCTTACAAAAAAAATTATAAATAAAAGAGGAATAATATGGATCAAATGAGTATTTTAAAAGCGCTAAAAGAACTTTTAAATCTAATTCTTACCAATCCTCTTTTTTTAATATTTCTAATTATTATACTTACATATATCTCTTTAATAATAGTTATTAAAAATAAGACAATAAAATCATTATTAAAGTTAGTAATTATTATATTTTATCTATTTATAATACCGACAAGAGAACTACTAACTTTTTTTATAAAAAGTTTCTATATACCAAATAATTATTTTACGATTAGTCTATCTTTTATAATAATATTGTTTATTTTATATAAACTCTATAAATCAAAATATCCATCTACCATAATAAATCTAATATTTTTAGTTATTCATTTATTTATTAACAGTTGTTTAATATATAATTTATCAATTAATACTTCTAATATTTATTCCTTATTATTTTTATCACAAACATTCTCTATTTTTATAATTATTTTTAATATTCTTACAAACACTATCATCAATATTTTAAAGTCTGATGAAAAAGTAGAAATATTAAAAATATAGTATTAAATAGTTACACAAGGGGAGAATAAAATAGGTGGTAAAAATGGAATTAAAACGTAAAATGAATAATTATAAATCGGCGGATTTAAATTGTTATGATTTAAATGAATACTGTACTAAAGTCTTAGTAAATGATTTTGGAGTTAATACAAGTAAAAATATAATTGAAGAAATAGATAATACTATGTTTGAGAGTCCTAAAAAATTATACAATCAACAATATCTATATGATGAAAACATTTAAACAACCGTGTGTTTTCTTTTTTGCAAATAGTTAATTTATATATTATAATTAAATTGGTGAGTAAGATATGGCTAAAAAGAAAAGAACTAAAGATAGTGAAACGAAAACATTTCAATATAGAGTAGAACTAAATGGCCTATTGCTTATATTAATTGGTTTAATTGGTTTTGGTGGGTTTGGTCCAGTTGGACAAATTACAAAAAACTTTGCCATTTTTTTAATGGGAAACTTATGGCCAGTAGTATTATTTTTTGTCTTAATTATTGGTTTTCATATGGTATTTAAAAGATCATTACCTAAGTTTTTTAGTGCTAGACTTATAGGTAGTTATATTTTAACTATTGTATTATTAGTTGTTATTCATTTACCAATAGTTGAAAAAGCAGAAAATAGCACTGATATATTTCAAATAACAGTAGACCAATTTATGGAAAGAGTTAGTAGTGCAGTATCAAATATCTCAGTTGGTGGAGGAATGATCGGTGCTATTATTTCGGTAATATTTTCATTTTTATTTGATATAAAAGGAATGACAATTGTATTAGTAGTACTAACGTTATTTGGATTAATAATGTTATTTGATATAACATTAAGTGATGTTTTTAACCAAATCAAAAAAGCATTTAAATGGTTTGTTAATAAATTTAAATTAGATAATGAAGATGATGAAGATGACAGAGTAATTATAACGGATGTTAATCAACTTAAAATACCTGATACAAAACTAGAAGTTGAAGAAGAAGTACAAGTAGCAACATCTAGTGCTAGTGGTAGTAATACTTATCGACTTCCTCCTTTAAGTTTATTAGAGAATCCACCTCCAAATAAAGTTAATTCAGATGATTTTACTAGAAGTAATAAAGCAATTATTGAACGAGTATTTACGGATTTTCAAATTAGTGGAAAAGTTGTAGAAATAAGTGTAGGTCCTGCAGTTACTCAATATGAAATAAAAATAACTTCTGGTACTAAAGTTAATAAAATATTGAGTGTTAGAGATGAATTGAAACTAGCGTTAGCTGTTAAAGATATTAGAATTCAAGCACCAATTCCTGGTAAAAGTACAATTGGAATTGAAGTTCCTAATCCAGTGATTAGTCCTGTTAAGATAAAAGAAATTTTAGTTAACGTTCCTAAACATATGGAAAGTGGAGATATATTAGTTTCTTTAGGAAAAGACATTATGGGAAGACCACAACTAGCCGATTTAACTAAAATGCCACATTTATTAGTTGCGGGTAGTACTGGTTCTGGTAAATCAGTATGTATAAATAGTTTTATTGCATCAATTTTAGTACGTTATCGACCTGAGGAAGTTAAATTAATTTTAGTTGACCCTAAAAAGGTAGAATTATCTAATTATAATGGTATTCCTCATTTGTTATGTCCAGTTGTTACAGATCCTAAAAAAGCTAGTTTAACATTACAAAGAGTAGTATCTGAAATGGAAAGAAGATATAATTTATTTGCCGAAGCAGGAGCGAAAAACATCTCTACATATAATGATAAGATTAAAAAGAAATTAAAAAAGAATCCTGAATTAACTGAGACTGTTTTACCGTTTTACGTTGTAATTATTGATGAGTTAGCGGATTTAATGTTAGTTGCTTCTAAAGAAGTAGAAGATTCAATAATGCGGATTACTCAAATGGCTAGAGCTGCTGGAATCCATTTAATTGTTGCTACTCAAAGACCTTCAACTGATGTTATAACAGGTGTTGTTAAAGCAAATATTGGTTCTAGAATATCATTTGCAGTTGCATCAAATATCGATTCACGTACTATCTTAGATATGTCTGGCGCAGAGAGACTACTTGGAAAAGGGGATATGTTGTATAAACCGATGGGGGAAAACATTCCAATTCGTATTCAAGGTTCATTTATAACTGATAATGAAATTCAAAAACTAATTGATTATGTATGTAAACAACAGACTGTTAAATACGATGAAACATTAGAAAAAATTGATGAACAAGTAGTAGGTATTAATTCTGATAAAGAAGAATATGATGATCCTTTATATAATGATGTAGTTGATTTTGCTACAAAATCAGAAAAAATAAGTATTTCATTATTACAAAGAAGATTTCGTATAGGATATAATAGAGCAGCTAGAATTGTTGATTTATTAGAAGAAAGAGGGATTGTAGGACCTCCAAATGGTTCTAAACCGCGTGAAGTCTTAGTTAAAGTACAAGAAGAAAATGAAAAAGGAAGTTGATTCTTCCTTTTTTTAAACTTCACATTCGTTACAAGTTTCTTCGTATATAAGTTCCATATATTCTTTGAGTTTGTTTTTTAGATTGATAACTCTTTTTTCATCCGACCAATATTCATCTGGATCTTTAATACCTTTTGTACCATTCGCAGTTTCGTTGTCATGACCAATTATTTTTCCATCTATGACAAAAGATACATCTGGAACAAAGACTCTGGGATTACCTTCTTCGTCATTATCTAGATTTTTACCAAGAATTTCTAAGATTTCTTGATATTCTTTTGTGTGATTAGTTCTATCTTCTAAGATGTCTAAATAAAATATTTTTTCTACGCCAACTTCTTTAGCTATATCATTAAGATAAACTACATAATTTTGACACCAAGGACATTCATCAAATCCTAAATAGACAACAGCAGGTCCTTTTTTTAAGATATTAACTATTTGTTTGGCATCACGATAAACAAATACATTATCATCATTAACAGTTGGATAATCTTTTGCAAACTTCTCTGCGTCGGTGATAATCACCTCATTCTTTTTATCCTGCTTATTAAAGATTGCATAGCTTCCAATGCTGATTGCGATTATTAGTACTAAAATTGCTATCAATATTATATTTTTTCTTTTCATTACTTCTCCTCCTTGCACTATTATAAATAAAAATTATAAAAATCCATAGTCCTAATTATTCTAAAAAATTACTTATATGTAAACATAATATTTTATTCTTTAATCTTGAGTTGGCTTTTCTTAACATTAAATACTCATCATCTAAATAAATTACCATATCTATTTTGTTTTTTTCTATTGTTTTAATTATAAAGTCTGTTTTTATAAGTGCTTTAGTTTTTTTTGTATATTGCACTACTTCTTTAATTACAAATAGTTGATTATCTTTTTTAAAAAAAGGTGCATATTTATTTAGCCATTTACTTTTATCTACTGCTTGTTCTTTATATAAACAAGCGCTTAAAATATACATTTCTACATTATTAAATTTTGATACTTTACTTAACACTTCTATAACTTTTTGTAGTGGTTTTTTATTAAGAAAATACCCAGGAGTATTCTTACTAATATCATTATTAATATCGATATCTAAACTGGCGATAGTACCATCCATATCTACAAACATTGCTATTTTCTTACTTTGATTAGAAATAACAAACTTTTCTATTCTATTATATACATTCATTTTATCCTCATTTTCTTATTTCGATTATACCATTTATTAAGGTCTGATTTGCATTATTTCACAAATTTTAATATAATGTAGCAAGTGTGGTGATTAATTATGAAAATTGACTCCGTTGATCTAGCTACAATAGCAGTTAGAATAAGTCAATATCCTACTGATGAGAAACCAGAGTTTTTATTAGTAGGGAGAAGTAATGTAGGAAAGAGTAGTTTTATTAACGCAATTATAGGACGTAAAAACTATGCACGTACTAGTTCAAAACCAGGAAAAACTCAAACATTAAATTTTTATCTAGTAAATGATAAATTTTATTTAGTTGATGTTCCAGGATACGGTTTTGCCAGTGTTAGTAAAAAAGTTAAACAGAAGTTTGGGTTGATGATTGAAGAATACTTACAAAATCGAAAAAATTTGAAACGAGTATTTATGTTAATTGACTATCGTCATAAACCAACAGAAGATGATTTAATAATGTATAATTATTTAAAACATTTTGATATACCTGTAACAGTAATAGCAACTAAATATGATAAAATAAATACAACTAAAAGACCTAAACAAGATAAAATAGTTAAGGATACAATGGATATAGCTATGGGAGATGATTTAATATTCTTTTCATCTTTAACTAAAAAAGGAAGAGAAGCTGTATATACAACAATCAAATCTTATTTAGAAGAGGGGCAGTAAAAGTCCTTTTTCTTTTCGTATATTTGTATTATAATTAAAATAGGTGATTAAATGAACAATAAAAAAGGGTTTACATTAACTGAATTATTAGCGGTAATTGTTATTTTAGGAGTATTACTAACCATCGCAATTCCTTCAGTAATGTATATAAACAATCTTTTAAAGGATAATATGTATGATAAAAAAGTTAAATTTATAGAACAGGCCGCACAATTATATGGGCAGGATAATGCTGATTTTATTCCGGAAACCGCAGGTGGGGTCGATATAAAGGTAAAGGAATTAAGAGATGGTGGCTATGTTGATAAAGATAATGACAAAGGAGATGTCTTAGATCCTAGAAATAATCGTAATATGATTTGTGATGTTGTAAACATTAGAGCTATAACTATGCCAAGTGGTAAGAGAATAGTTGTTAAATCAACTCCAATCAAAAGAGATACTGCGGCTTTTGAGAAAATGAATCCTAGTTGTTAATTATAAGAGAAGTGTGTTAATATATCTAACTAGTAAGGAGGTCTTTTATGAAAAAAACTGTTTGTTTAATTGGAAAACCTAATGTCGGTAAAAGTACAATATTTAATAGATTAATTGGAGAAAGAAAATCTATCATATTAGATACTCCTGGAGTAACTAGAGATAGAATATATGGTAATGTTAATCATAATGATATAAATTTTTTACTTATTGATACGGGTGGAATAGAACTAAATAATGATAATTTTAATTTGAGTATTAAAGCTCAAGCTGAACTAGCAATAGATGAGTCGGATGTTATTGTTTTTGTAATTGATGGTAGAGAAGAGTTAACAAGCGATGATTTTTTAATAAAAGATATGTTATTAAAAAGTGGTAAAAAAATAATCCTAGCAATTAATAAATTAGACAATAAAAAGTTTTTAGAAAATGTATATAATTATTATGAATTAGGTTTTGAAAACATTGTTGGAATAAGTGCAGCTCATAATATAGGGATAGGTGATTTACTTGATAATATTACTGAAGACTTTAATAAGAATGAAGAAGTAATAGATAATAAGGTTAAATTTTGTATTATAGGAAGGCCTAATGTAGGAAAGAGTAGTCTTATTAATGCATTATTAAATGAAGATAGAGCAATTGTAAGTAATGTTCCTGGGACAACAAGAGATGCAGTAGATACAACATTTTCATATGATAAAAAAGAATATGTAGTGATAGATACTGCTGGGATTAGAAAAAAAGGTAAGATCTATGAATCAATTGAAAAATATAGTTTGATAAGGAGTTTAAAAGCAATTGATCGAAGTGATGTCTGTGTTATAGTAATTAATGCTGAAGAAGGAATTATAGAACACGATAAACACATTGTTTCTTATGCATTAGAAGCAGGAAGAGCAATAGTACTAGCGGTTAATAAATGGGATACGATTGAAGATCCTAATACTGAGATTAAAAGATGGAAATTACTAATTGAATCTGAATTTCAATTTATCCCATTTGCTAAAGTAGTATTCTTATCTGCTAAAACTAAAAAAAGAGTTCATACACTAATGCCAGAAGTTATTTCGGCATATGAAAATTCACATCGTCAAATAAAAACTTCGTTATTAAATGATGTTATTAGAGATGCAGTTAGTATGCATGAAGCTCCTTCTTACAAGGGTAAAAGATTAAAGATATACTTTGTACATCAATCTGAAGTTGCACCGCCTAAATTTGTATTTAATGTTAATAATAAAGGCTTAGTGCATTTTAGTTATGAAAGATATTTAGAAAACCAAATTAGAGCTAATTTTGATTTAACAGGAACACCTATTGTATTTAAATTTAAAAATAGAAGTGATGAACAATAGCGATTTCTAACCTCTTACATATATTATTGTAGGAGGTTTTTCTATGATTAATGATAATATTTTTAATAAGGTGAAAAAGAAAACTAAAGTCGATAAAGACACGATTGTAACTTTAGCAGAAAAGTTACAAAAAGATGGTTTAAAAAATGAAAATACTTTAAGAGAGGTAATTCAAACTTTAAGTAAAATGACAGGTAAAGAAGTTCCTAAAGAAAAAGAAGATAAAATAGTCGATACGATTGTTAAGGATAAAGTTCCAAAAAATGTTGATAAAATGTTTTAACGCTAAAAAGCGTTTTTCTTTTTTTAAAAAACAATCATAAAGATTAAAAAAACAACATAATGTTAATTAGAAATGATAGGGGTGTATATTTAATGGAAAAGAAAGATATAATAGAATCCATTGCCGCTCGTGGAAACGGGGAAATATATTTAGGGGTTGTTGGTGCGGTCCGTACAGGTAAATCAACTTTTATAAAACGTGTTATAGAAAATTTAGTAGTTCCCCATATTGAAGATGAATATGAGAAAAAAAGATGTTTAGATGAAATACCTCAGAGTGCTCAGGGAAAAGCTATTATGACTACTGAACCAAAATTTGTTCCGAGTAATGGAGCGAAAATTAAGATTGATGAATTTAGTGCTGAGGTTAAACTTATTGATTGTGTGGGATATGTTATTCCTGGTGCATCTGGTTATGAGGATGAACATGGAAATCCTCGCTTAGTAAAAACACCGTGGTATGATGAAGATCTTCCATTTATTGAAGCGGCTGAAATAGGCACAGAAAAAGTTATTAAAGATCATTCAACAATAGGGATTGTAATAACTAATGATGGTTCTTTTGGGGAGATTAAAAGAAAGGAATATATTGATGCAGAAGAAAGAGTGGTATCAGAGCTTAAAGTATTAGGAAAGCCATTTATTGTAATACTAAATACAGTTCATCCAACTCATACTGAAACTACAGAATTAGTAGAAGAATTAAGGGCTGCTTATGATGTCCCAGTCTTACCAGTTAATATTGAATCGATGAATGAAAAAGAAATATATGATATTTTAAAACATGCTTTATATGAATTTCCAGTACTTGATATTCAAGTTAACATACCAGAATGGGTACATGTATTAGATAAGAGTCATTATTTAAAAGCTCATTATTTAGAAAAGATAACTCAAAGTGTAGTCGAAGTAGATAAAATAAAAGATGTAGATGGTATTATGAGTCATTTTGAAGATAGTGAATATATCAATAAATCTTTTATATCAAATGTGGATACTAAAACTGGAACAGTTACAATAACTTTAGAAAGTTCAAATGAATTATATAATGAAATACTAAGAGATGCGATGGGAACATCAGCAACAACAAAAGCTAGTATATTAAAAATATTTGCAGAGTTTAGTGAAGGAAAAGAAGAGTATGAACAAATAAAGAATGCTCTTAAAATGGTTAGAAGTACTGGTTATGGAATTGTCTATCCAAATTTAAAAGATATGAAATTAGATAATCCGGAAATTATAAAACAAGGTAATCGTTATGGAGTAAAATTAAAAGCACTAGCATCATCAATTCATTTAATAAAAGTTGATGTAGAATCTACATTTGAACCAATTATTGGATCTGAATTACAAAGTAAAGAATTAATTAACTTTTTAATGAAAGATTATGAAACTGAACCAACTAATATATGGAAAAGTGAAATATTTGGTCGAAGTTTAGATGTAATAGTACAAGAAGGAATCCAAGCAAAATTATCAATGATACCAGAAAACACAAGATTTAAACTAGGTCAGACAATTACTAAAATAGTTAATAAAGGCGCAAATAATTTAATAGCTATTGTTATTTAAATAAAAATCTACAAAAGTACCTAAATAAGAGGTACTTTTTTTAATGGTAGAAAAATTAAAACTTAAAAGTGGCTTATAAATATGATAACCAAAAAACAATGTAATAATTTGTCGACGACTATTTATTGAAACTCACCTATAATCCATGATAAATTTTAAGTGAGCAAAGAAGGAAAGAGGTGGAATTATGGGTGGTAGAGTAAAGTGGTTTAATAATGCAAAAGGATATGGGTTTATTGAAAGTGATGGATTAGAAGATATCTTTGTACATTATTCAGCAATATCAAAACAAGGATATAAAACTCTAAAAGAAGGCGGAATTGTAGATTTTAAACTTGTTGAAACCCAAAAAGGTTTACAAGCGATAGATGTTTGTGAAAAAGAAAAAGTTGCTCTTTAGTAACTTTTTCTTATCATTGATTGAAAAAAAAGCAAAAAAATGGAAAAAATGCCCGTTTTCTTGTTTTTTTCTTGCTTTTAAGCATAAATAGTGATATTTTATAAATGTAAGGATTATATGCCTTATAGAAAATGGGAGGTAAAAAAATGACAAAAAATGATTTAGTAGAATTTATTGCAACTAAAGTTGGTCTTTCAAAAGCTGAAGCTGGACGTGCTCTAGATGCAACAATCGAAGGAATAACTACTGGTCTTCAAAATGAAGGAAGGGTAGCACTAGTTGGTTTTGGATCATTTAATGCTAAAAAACGTGCAGCACGTGATGGTATTAATCCACTAACTAAAGAACCTATTAGAATTCCAGAAAAAGTTGTAGCTTCATTCAAAGCTGGAAGCAAATTAAAAGACGCACTTAACTAATATAGGATAAAAGTGTATGAAACCTATTTTTAATAGGTTTTTTCTTGGCTTAAAATGTCGAAATTGTATAAAATACAAGAACAAGGAATATAATATATGTAACTAAAATGTTTGACGATTAATTGACATTTTTTGCAACATATGGTAGAATTTTTTTCATGCATGTGGGGAGGAAATATGAAACCAAAGCGGTCTTATCGACCAATAATGCAAAAAATAGTAATGGTTACTTTAGTACTAAGTATTATTATAGTTCCAAGTAGTCTAGCTAATAAAACAGAAAGTAATGAAAAAGAAGTAAGTATAGTATTTGAACCAAATACTAAACCACTTATTATAAATGAAGAAGATAATGAAACAACTTCAGTAGAAGTTGAAGAACAAGAAGAAGTAATTAGTGAGTACGATCAATTATTAATTGATAATACAGAATTAATCACATTCTATGCTAACATGTTTAATATACCAGTTGATATAATACAAAATGATTTAAAAACTAGATCAATGAATGAAGAGATTATTGATGTCAATAATTTAGGATTTTTAAAAGATGAAAATAACAACTTAAAAACACATGCTAATATTGATTTAGGTTTAATAGAATATTATGAAGAATATTTAAAGTTAAATCCACAACATAAAAACAATCAACTAACACCATATACAGGTAATAGTGAATATGTAAAAGGTCTTGTTGCCTATTTTACAAACGTATTTAGTGACGTAGACTATAATATTGCTATAACTATTGGAGCAGCTGAAAGTGGGCATTATACAGTAAAATCAATGCTAAGTGTTAACAATGTATTTGGTGGTATGTATAAAGGTAAATTAATAAGATATCACAACATAGAATATGGAGTATATAGGTATATAAAACTTCTAAATAATAATTATTTTGGAAAAGGATTAACAACATTTGAAGCAATTGGTAGAATTTATTGTCCAGTTACAATAAATGGAGTTAAACAAACTAATCCACACTGGCTATCGTTAGTAAATAACATTACTCATAAATATGAGGAACATAATATAAACACAATTGAAGATATTATTTTATTAAAATAATATCTTTTTATTTGGCTTGAATAATTCCTTCTTAAATGATAGTATTTAACTAGAGAAAGCTAAATAAGGAGTAGTTGTATGAGTAGGGAAAAAAATGTATTAATAATATTGCTAATAGCGATTATAATTATAATGGGAATTGGAACATATTCTTTTTTCACTGCAGATATAATAGGAAATATTGAAGAAGACCAATTTATAAAATATACTGGTACTTTAGAAATAGCATATACAGAAGGACAAAATATAAATGTAGATAAAATAAGACCAGGATGGTCTGGAAATAAAACCTTTACAGTAAAAAACAATGGAACACTTCCATCAAAATATGATATTGTATTTGATGATTTAGTAAATACATTTATTAAAGATGAAATTATCTATGATGGAACATGTACAAGTAATCAAGGAGCATGTGATTCAATTGTTGAAAACACATTTAAAGATGACAATTTTTATATCAAACAAAACATAACTATAGAACCTAACGAAGAACATTTTTATGAAATAAAAGTAGTTTTTTTTGAAACGAATGAAAATCAAAACTATAATAAAGCAGCAGAGTTATCAGGAAAAATAGAAATATATGAAACGGATAACTACACGCTAGCATCAAACATAGAAGTAGACATAGTAGATAATATGATACCAATATCATGGGATGAAACAACATTGATTAAAGCAGATTTAACTAATCAAGATAATAATTGGTATGATTATGATACTCAAAAATGGGCCAATGCTGTATTAGTAACAGAAGAATCAAGAGAAAATTATAAAAGCTCAGCACAAGGCACTGAAATAATTGAAGATGATATTTTAGCTTACTATACATATGTCCCAAGATATCGATATCAACTATGGAATACAAATAACAATGAGAATTGTTTAATGGATAATTGTGATGAACAAGAGATTCAGGTTAGATTTGAAACAAAGACTTCGACAAAGACAAGTGGTTCAACAAACGGAGAGTGGCTAACGCATCCTGCATTTAGCTTTGGAGAAAAAGAATTAAATGGAATTTGGGTAGGTAAATTTATCACTAGTCCAGATCCAAACAGTACCTGTTACACATCACCTGGAGCAGCCAACTGTGATGTTAAATCGTTAACACCAAGAGTAAAACCTAATATGGACATGTGGAGATATCCGCGAGTTGCAACAATGTTTAGTGTAACTAAACAAATAGAGACAAACAATATGTATGGATTAAATAGTTATGAAAATGCTGATTCACACATGATGAAGAATATGGAGTGGGGAGCAGTAGCATATCTATCCCATAGTAAATATGGTAAATATGGTAATGATAATTATGTTGGAGAAGATAAACAATTATATATAAACAATTATCGAGCAGATAATCCTTTAACATATAAAAC
>CAYUEQ010000007.1:11897-28877 GCA_964443805.1 uncultured Muribaculaceae bacterium | reverse complement strand
TGATTCGACACTAATCCGACTTGATTTTTTTTTATAAAAAATCATATAGAAAAATTTTTTTATAACTTACTAGTTTCAATTAACACATAGAATAATTTTTTTATTATTTTTTTTAATTCATATAATTTTAAATAATATTATTGAACACAAAAAAAGAGCCTTCTCTAAACTATATAAAATTTAGAAAAGGCTATATTCCCTTTGAAATCAAAGCATTTCTTTCAAATATCCCGCTTATTCTTTGTATCATATTTGGAGTTGTTTGGTCTAAAAAATAAACATAATCATTAGGATTTAAAAATGGCTTCAATTTAATCAAAATTATCCAAAAAATTAAAACTATCAACATCTTTTTAGTTGTTTTTATTACTAAATAAAGGATTAAATAATAAATTATAAAATAAACATAATGTACTTTTGGAATAATTATCTCAAATACCAAAAAATTTAAAATTAAATTCGATAGTAATTCCAATAACTTAATAAAAATATATAATACGTTATCTAAAAAAGGAACTATCAAAGTAATCAATGTTAAAGGATAAATAATAAATGTAATTAATGGGACAAAAATTAAGTTACTAAAAACACTTAGTATATTTATTTCATAAAAATTAATTGCTGTTATTGGAAGACTGAATAAAGTTGCAATAAAACTTATAATAATTAATTTTACAAAATAATTATTATATTTTTTTATAATAGGATTAAACAAGATAATACCTAATGAACAAAGATATGAATATTGAAAACCTATATGATAAATAAACTTATAATTAATTAATAATACTATTAACAGTACAACTAACATTAATGTGGTTGATTTTATTTTTAAGTTAAATAATCTATTAATCCCAAATGTTACAAACGATACAAATGCTCTTACAACTGATGCAGTCATTGATACTAATAATGTATATAAAAATAAAAACAAACTAACAACCAAAAATGATATACTTTCTTTCTTAATTAATTTTTTAATAAAAAAATGTAATACTGATGAAAATATAGAAAGATGCATCCCAGAAATTGCAAATAAATGAGATACTCCTAATTTCTGGTAATTAGTATAAGTATCATAATCTAAATCGTTTTTATTACCTAGGATAAACATTTTTAAATACTCTTTTGATTTTGTAGCAAGCTCTATTCTATTTTCAATTATATTTTTTATTTTATACAACATCGATAAATTATTATTCCTTATTTCATATTCTTCTATATTTAATATATAAAATATATTTTGATTCTCAAGATACTCTCTATAATTAAAAGTATTAGGAATTGTATTATTTAAAGGTTTAGTTAATAAACCTTTAATAATAATTTCTCTTCCATTTTTTAAATTATTAATTAAATAATTTTTTTCTTCTTCACTTTTTATATAATAACTACCAACTAATTTTTCTTTACATTTTAAATTAAAAGATAATTTACTACCATTTATTTTATAACTCAATATCCGACATTTAAATTTATTATCTTCTAAACTATAAAAACTTTTATTTTTAATTATAAATATATTAATTATAATTATTACAACAATTAAACTAATTATTATCCAAACAAAATAATTAGAGTGTAATATCGTCTTTAATTTTTTCAAAAGCTACTTCACCAATACCGCTTACATTCTTTATATCTTCTATACTTTTAAAAGGACCATTTGTGTTTCTATATTCAATTATTGTACTTGCTTTAGATTCTCCAATACCATTTAACTGCATTAACTCTTCTTTAGTAGCGTTATTAATTGATATTTTGTAGCTTTTACCATTGTTGTTATCAACTTTAGGTGTTGATTCCTTATTAACAATAACACTACTAGAATCATTCTTTAAACACTCACTACAATCAACACTAGTTGTAGCACAAATTGGTTCTAATTGTTTATTATTTTTTAAATATTTCGAGAGAGCTGTTTTTGTTTTTATAATAACAATCATTTCATCTTCTACTTTTTTTGCTAAATTAATATTTTCTGTTGTTCCATTTTTATTAATTCCTCCAGATAATTTAATTAAATCATTAATTGTACTCCCTTCAAGTACAGAATAAACTCCAGGTTTTTTTATCTGACCTTTAATATCAACATTAATATTTTTAGGTTCCTTATCTTCTATATCTTCTTGGATCGCAACATCATTTTCAAAAGAAAGTTCTTCTTCATCTTGTTTATTACAGCCACTTATTATTAAAGTAAACACAATTAAAAATATACATAGTCTTTTCTTATTCATTTTGCATCACCTACTATTATATTTCTACCCAGATTATGTTTTTCCTTTTAATAATTTAAATCATAATAAAAACTGTGTATTTTTAAAATTACACAGTTTTTTAAACCCTCGCATTTTATACAAATAATGACTATTCTAGTATTAAAACTAAACGAAAACCACAGTTAGAGTACGTATATCCTGTTTCTCTAATAAATGAAAAAGCTCCTGAATTATAACTCTGATTTGCGCTTCCACCACGAATAAACCAAGGATAGTCCTCCGTACTAGGAATAGCTGATCTATCACCATACCAACCATCATATTCTCCTTTTTCAAAATCTTTTAACGCTTCTTTAGTTGCATCTCCTAATTGTCCTCTTCCATGACTTAATACATTTGTATCATAGGTATAACTATCATAATATTTTTGTTGAGGGATTGTATCCCATGTTCCGGAGCTACTATTGGCATGAAATATTCCTAGTGGTGTTCCTACACTTTGAACTATTTGTCCCATCACATACTCCCATACTCCTCCACTCATATCATATATTCCATATATGTTACCAGTGGTACTTGCTCCTGTTGCTTCTAACGTTTGTTCCGGATATGAGTGAGGACAACCTGATTCGTTTTGAGATGAATGTGTTGTTCCTCCTGAACATCCTGTTTCGGTTTTAAAGTCTTGTAAATAATTATTTATATATATTTCTTTATTATTTCCTATATAATTTTCATTACCATATTTTCCATATTTACTATGTGATAGATATGTTACTGCTCCCCATTCCATATTCTTCATCATATGAGAATCAGCATTATCATAACTGTTTAATCCATACATACTATTTGTTTGTAGCTTTTGACTTACACTATATGCTGTTGATACATCTACATATTTCCACATATCTAAATTTGGTTTGATTCGTGGATTTAGCGTTTTTGAGTTACAGTTGGCCTCTGATGGTGATGTATAACAGGTAGTATTTGAGTCAACACTAGTTGTAAACTTACCTACCCAGATTCCATTTAATTCGTTTTTTCCAAAAGTAAATGCTGGGTGAGTTAACCACTCTCCATTTGTTGAACCAGTAGATTTCTCTTCATTTTTATTTTCAAACTCTATCATAATTTCTTGTTCATCACAATAATCGTTTAAACATTCTTCATTATTGCTAGCATTCCATAATAAATATCGATATCTTGGAACATAGGTATAATAAGCTAGAACATCATCTTCTATTATCGATGTTCCTTGGTTTGCTGTTTCGTAATTTTCTCTTGATTCATCTGTTACGAGTACTGCATTCGCCCACTTTTGATTATCATAATCAAACCAATTTTGCTTAGTATTAGTTATATCTGCTTTCACTAAAGTTGAACCATCCCATGATACTGGGATCATATTATCTACAATATCAACCTTTAAACCTTTTATTACATATGTTCCGGTTTCATAGATTGATATCTTTCCCGATAGTTCTGCATGATTATTATAATCTTGGTTTTCTCCAGTCTCAATAAACTCTATTTTTATTTCATATGAATGTTCTTCGTTTGGTTCAATATTTATATTTTGGCTAATAAAGAATTCTTCTTCTGCTACTATACCCTGATTTATATTTTTACAAGAAGTTTGACTACTTTTACATGTTCCGCTATATATTACTTCATCGTTGATAAATGTATTCATTACATCAGCAAAAACGATATCATATGATACTGGTAGCGTTCCGGTGTTTTTTATTGTAAAAGTTTTAGTTCCATTCCATCCTGGTTCAATACCCTCACCAACTATATTTTGTCCTTCAATATATTCTATACTTAGTGACCCTGTTTTTTGAACTATATTATTGTTTTCGATATTGCCTTGTATATCTGCAGTAAAAAAAGCATAGGTGCCAATGCCCATTAAGATTGTTATTGCTACTATGATTATTGATAATATTATTTTACTTTTATTCATAGTTACTCCTTTTGTTCTTATCTTTTATATTGATATTATCATTTTTAATGAGTTTATTCAAGACTTAGTTATAGTTGTTGATGAAGAATATATACAGCCGCAATACTCTTGGCGATACAATTTATATTCCTTTGATAATAAAACACTATTTTTATATCCATCTCTTTTTTTGAAGTCTGATACTAGATATTTAACATAATATATTTTACTAAGTTTAGTTCCTAATTCATTTATTAATTTACTATTTTTATGCGGACTTACTGAAAGGGTTGTTGCAAAATAATCGTAGTTATTTTCTTTTGCATATTTTGCAGTTTTATCTAAGCGAAGGTAGAAACATTTATTACATCTTGCACCACCTTCTTTTTCTTGTTCTAAGCCTCTTATTGTTTGATGATATAAATCATTTTCATAATCACCTTCTATAAAATTTATATTATGGTTTTTATTTAGTTTAGTTATTAATTCTTTTTGAGTATTTTTTCTTTTTTCATATTCTTCTTTAGGTTCAATATTTGGATTATAAAAATAAACAGTAATATCAAAATATTTAATTAATTGTTTAATAACCGAAGTACTACAAGGACCACAACAAGAATGTAAAAGCAATTTTTGTTTTACCTTAAAATTATTTAATTCTACTTGCATTAATTTATCATAATTCATATTACAACCTTCTTAATAAGCCTTAAAAAAGAAATTAACACTATTACTTGAATCTAAATATAGTGTACCTCTTTCATCTGAGAATGCAGTAAACATATCTAAATATAAGTTCAAGTTTTTGATATTTAATAAATTTATATATACAGTATTGTTATCATTCATTCTTAATAAAAAGCGATCTGACTCTTCATTTGTTTCTGAATGAACATATTCTATTTCACTAATTAATTTTATAATATCATAATCAATATCTTTTATTTTTTCAAGTAAGGACTTATATATTTTATTAGGTACTATGTTTATTAACGTTGGTATTTTTAAATATTTGTTTGCATCATTTATTTCTTCTCCATTTTCAAGAATTATTTTTTCTTTTGTTTTATTATAAAATAATGGTTTGTTCTCAATTATATTTAATGTTAATTTCCCAAATAAATCCTTTTTAATTTCTACATCTTTGATTATAGGATTTTTATTAAGTTTTTTTCTTAATGTTCTAGTTCTAGTTTTAAATATAGATGGGTAATCTTTAATACCTGCAGACATTATAATCTCATGATCAGTTAATACTTCAGTACCATTTATATGGATATTTTTAATTGGTAAATTAAATAAATAATATATTATACAGCCAAGCAGATAAAGAATTAATAAAATAATTATTAATCTTTTAAATCCATGTTTTTTAAATTTAAGTTTTTTATTTTTTTTTGCTTTAGCCATAAATATTTCACCAATCTATAAATTCTTGTTCAACTATTAATTCAATATTGTATTCATTAAATATTTTTTCTTTAATTAATTCAATTAATTCTTTTATCTCTTTTCCAGTTGCATTATTTTTATTTATTATAAAGTTAGCATGCTTATCGCTTACATAAGCTCCACCGATATTTTTATTTTTAAAACCAAAATCTTCAATTAATTTACCTGCAAAATTATTCTCGGGATTACGGAACACAGAACCTGCTGATGGGTATTCTAACGGTTGACTGTCTTTTCTTCTTTTTAAACGATCTTCAATCAATAACTTAGCTTCTTCTTTAGGCCCTTCATTTAAATCAAGGACTGTAGAGACTATAATCCAGTTTTTATTATTTTTAAAAGATGATGTTCTATAATCATATTCTAATTCATCTTTTTTTAATGTTTTTAATTCTAAGTTTTCATCAATAAAAGTAACTTCGTTTATAAAATCAAAAATACATGAATTATAAGCTCCAGCATTTCCAGCTACACTACCACCAATATTACCAGGAATACCAAAAGCCCATTCTAATCCTCTTAAATTGTTATTTATAGTTGCAATAACTAGTTTTGGTAACATAACTCCTGCACCACATTTTACTGATTTTTCTGTTATAGTAATTTCCTCTAATAAACTTAATTTAATAACTATTCCATCAAAATATTTATCACTCAATATTATATTAGAACCATTACCAATTAATAGATACTTAATTTTATTTTCATTCATATATTTTAAAGCTTTAATTAAATCGTTAACACTATTTGGTAAAAATAAATATTTAGCTTTCTTTTTAATTTTATAAGTATTATATTTTTCTAAATTAATATTTTCTGTTAATTTTCCTAGTTTTTGTAAATAATCTACCATATAATCATATCCTTTAATGTTTCATAAATAATTGTAGCACTATTATTTATCGATAATTTTTCTAATTGTTTTTTCATAAATAATGTTTTTTCTTTATTAGTTAATATTTCTTTAACTAAATCTAATAATATTTTTTCATCTATTTCTGATTCTAATATTAATTCAGCTGCATTTGCTTCCTTTAATTCTAAAGCATTGTAATACTGATGATTATTTGCAACATTTGGTGATGGAATAAATATACTAGGAACTTTTAATGCTAGTATTTCACTTATAGTAGTTGCTCCTGCTCTTGTTATCATTAAATCTGATACTTTCATTAACCCTGGTAAATTATTAACATAGGGTACTATTTTGATGTTTTTAGCAAATTTTTGGGCATTTATAAATTCCTCATAATTAGCATTACCTGTTACATATAAAACTTCAAATTTTTCTTTTGAAGCTAAATTTAAAAAATTTATCATTCTATCATTTAATGATTGCGATCCTAGAGATCCAGCTACAACTAATACTAGTTTTTTAGAATTACTTAGTCCTAAATCTTTTTTATTTATTTTTTTAACTTCAACTGCTGTTTCATTACACGGATTGCCGGTAAGAACTACATTTGAATTTTTAAAATATTTCGAAGTATTCGGAAAAGAAATACCAACTATATCTGCATACTTTGCTAAAGCTTGGTTTGATCTTCCTGGAATGCTATTCTGTTCATGAATAAAAGTCTTTATATTTAGCGATTTAGCCGCTTTGATAACCGGATAAGTTACATATCCACCGATTCCTAAGACAACATCTGGCTTAAAATCATTTAATATTTTTTTACATTGTCGGTATGATTTATAAATCAAACCTATGTTTTTAATATTTCTACCCATTTTCGATTTCATAAACCCGTATATTTCAATTCCAATATATTTAATTCCTTGTTCTGGAACTATATCTTTTTCCATACGATTATGGGTTCCTATATATAAAATTTCGGACTTTGGTTCTTTTTCTTTTATTTTTTTTATTATTGCAAGTGCTGGATAAATATGCCCTCCAGTACCTCCTGCTGATACAACAACTCTCATAAATAAATCACCTTTAATTAATTATACTATAAAATAAGTGAAGTTAATAATAAAACACTTACTTTTATACCTATTTTTTGTCAAATAAAAAGAATCTAATAATTAGACTCTTACATTATTTATTGTTTTTTCAACAATTGATCTTACATTAGCTTCATTAAATGGTTTTTGTAACATATCAACTATTGGATATTCAAATGCTTTATGGATAACTTCTTTAGAATCAATTCCAGTAATTATCGAAACAGGTATTTGTTTAAAAAGATCATTTTCTTTAAAAAAAGCCAACACAGAAAAACCATCTACGTTGGGCATCATTAAATCAAGTAGCATACCTACTAATTCATTACCATGTTCTTCGACAATTTTGATAGCTTCCTCACCATCATTAGCTGTAAGCACTTCAAAATTACCTTTAAATATATTTTGGATTAATGTACGAATGATATTTGAATCATCGACTACTAATAATTTTTTAATTTTATTGTTCTCATTAGATTCAGAACTCGGTTCTAAAAATTTGGGCTCTGAATTTACCACAGGAATTTCTCCCATGTATTGCTTTACAACAGAAATTATTCTTTTAGCTTCATTAATTAAGCTATCAAAATTATCATATACATAATACATGTTATTTGCTTTACTTTCTATTTCATGTTGAAAAGCCATTTCTCCTAGCTTATCAAATCCGAAATTTCTCGCATCACTCTTAATAGAGTGAACAAAAATTGCATAATTAGCCATATCAGCTTTTGTTTTATAATGAGTTGCTTTTACAAGCTTTTCATCAATTTCTACTAGAAATGTTCCTAAAAGTTCATTATATGTTTCTATGTCTCCAAATAATTCTAACGCCTGATGAAGATTTACCCCGTTGTTAGTTAAAATACTCACATCTTTCACTTATACCACAACCTATCTTGATAGTTTTATTATATCATATATTTTAAAATGTAAATATTAAAATCAATAAAAAACGTTAAATTTGTGTGTTAACAAGCCATTTAACGTTTTTGGTAATTATATTTAATAAGTTTCAAGCGGCGAATATGATTGTCTTGTTGTTGTTCATTTTAGTCACTTAAATATTCTTTCATAACACGATCTAGTTCACTTCTATCTATTGGTTTAGCTAAGTAATCATCAAACCCATCGTTTAAGTATTTTTCTCTCATACCTGATATTGCATTTGCTGTTAATGCTACTACTGGGATGTTAAATGATGAATCTTGCCTTAAGATATGTAGTGCTTCAGTTCCTTTCATCTTAGGCATCATATCATCCATTAATATTAAATCATATTTGTTTCCTTGTTTTATTAATTCTATACATTCAATACCACTTGTTACTTCAATTGTTTTTACTTTATATGGTTGTAGTAATTTTGATGCTACTTTTAAGTTAACTACATTATCATCTACTAAAAGTATTGTTTTATCACTTAAATCTATTTTTCCTATATTTAAAGTTTTATTTTTATTTGATTGGTTTGTTATTACTGGTGTTCCTGTTACTATTTTTTGATTTACCGCTACTGTAAATCTCGATCCTTTTCCATAGATACTTTGACATACTATTTTTCCGCCCATTAATTCAACTAACATTTTTGCTATAGCAAGTCCTAGCCCTGTTCCTTCTGCAGTTGTATTATTTTGGACATCTAATCTTTCAAATTTAGTAAATAGTTTATCTATTTTTTCTGGTTTAATTCCAATTCCTGAATCTTCAACCGATATTATTAAACGACAGATATCATTTATTTGAACACAATTAATTTTAAATTCAATATACCCTTCTTTTGTATACTTAACTGAATTGGTTAATAAGTTCACTATAACTTGTTTTAATCTCTGATGATCACCATGTAAATACTGAGGTAGACTAGAATCAAATGAAGTTCTAAATTCCAAAGGTTTATCCATTATTCTACCTTTGGTTAAAGAAATTAACTCATCAATTAGCGCTTCAGTACTATAATCAGTATTAACTATTTCTATCTTATTAGCTTCTATTTTTGATATATCTAAGATACTATTTACTATCTCTAATAAATTATTAGATGCCATAACAATGTCTTTTACTGATTCTTGAGCAGGTTTTGGTAACTCTTCTTCAGTTAATGATTCAGAAAAACCGACTATTGCGTTTAGTGGTGTCCTAACTTCGTGCGACATATTTGATAAGAACTCAGTCTTAAAGTTATTAGCTTTTTCTGCTGTATCTTTTGCAATGTTTAATTCATTAATCATTCTCATATCAGGATTTTCAATGGTATTAAACATTAATATTATTACTGCAGCTTGAACAGAACTTATTAATAGTATTGATGGATTAAAAAATTGAATTGGTATTGCAATTATTGCTAAAAGTATAAAAGCTAAAACAGGAATTACTCGTTGTTTTTTTATAATTTTTAAATTCTTAACTATAATTGTTAAACAAATAATAAGCATTATAGGGTTTAAAACATATAAAATCATAGATGCAGGTCCGTAAGAGTATACCCCATTATTATTATAAAAATATAACGGAAGTAATACAATCAGAAAACTAGCAATAATTGTGATTAATATTAAAAGGTTGAAAAATAATTTATTATTTTTGTTTAATTGATAATAATGTAATATTTTTGTTCTATTTGGTTTTGAATTTGCGATAGTTGCAACAAAATATAAGACAAATAACAAAATCCATATGGCTAAAGATAATAAATATGCTTTAGCTACAAACATATTTAAATAAGTACCATTATAGAAATTAATAGTAAAAACACTTAACAAATCTAAAATTAATGTTGTTATATTCACAGTAACTAGACCTTTATACATTTTATTTTCTAATGATTGTAAACGCGGTTTAGATTCAAAAATTATTAAAAATATAATTGAATAGAATAAACTAAACAATTGAAATTGTATGTTAAATTTCATTAAATCACACTACTTTACTTTATTATATATATAATACTACCACGATTTTGAATAAAAAGGAATATATTATACCTACAACTAAAAAAGCAACTTTTTAGTTGCTTTTTAACTCTTGTTTTAATACTAATTTTTTCACTGATGCATACATTTCTTTATTTAAGTCTTCAACTGTTTTGTTTCCGGGCTCTATTTTTTCTCCAAAAGAAACAATCAAGTTATTATTTAAAAATTTATAATCTCCTGTTACTGCAAAGGGTATTAAAGATGCCCCTGTTTTATTAGCTAAAATTGCAGCTCCTTTTTTAAAAGGCAGTAATTCCTCGTCTTCTATAACATCAAACCCACGTTTTTCTAAAATTTCTTTTGCTTTTGTAATTGATTCACATGCTTTTTTATAATTTATAAATGATTTTTTAGTCTTTTCATTTTCTATACCGTATTTATCAATCATATTTTTAAATTCAAATAACGCTTGTTCTTTTGCTATTATGGCTAAATAATATATATTTCTAGTACCTTCTGGAAATATACCAACACTTCCACCATTTTCTAAACAATATAGAGCTTCGTCCATTGCGCTAGATGTATCTCCATCTCTATCAACTTCTATGCATCCTGTTGCCTTATACAAAGGACCAATTTTTGAATCAAAATATTCTTTTTTTGCAAACCATCTAGTATATTTAGATGTTGCACATATTACAGGAAATTGATCAAATACATGTCTATGATTTCCAAAAAATATAGTTGGCTCATTTTCAGGAATAAGATCTTTATTATTTATTTTAGGATGATAAATAAGGTTAAATATAGGTACTCCAATACCTCTTAAAATTTTAAAAGTTCTATAATTTTGATCTTTGTATTCTTTCATATTATAATCCTGTTTCTTGTATTTTATTTAAAACTAAACGGTGTGCTTTTTTGTCAGGTTTAAAAATTCTTGTATCAGCTAATTTATTAACTAATACTGTTTCAACTGGTTTTGCAAAATATGGTAGTTGTGAATAAATTTCATTAATCTCATCTTCTAATTTTTGGGTATACTCTACACCATCTTCTAATTCGATTAATGCTACAGCTACTTCTCCTTTTTGATCATCTTTTTTTCCAATTACAGAATTATTTTTTATTCCATCAATTGTATCTAATAACTTTTCAATATCATTTGGATAAACATTGTTTCCATTTACAATAATTAAATCATCTAGTCTATTTGTATATTGAAATTTACCATCTATATCGATGTAACCTGTGTCACCAGTATAGAACCATCCATCTTCTAGTACATCTGCTGTCAGTTTTGGGTTGTTTGAATAACCTTTCATTATTAAAGGTCCTCTTACACATAATACACCAACATTTTTAATACCATCTCCATAACCTAGCTCTTCTCTAGTTTTTGGATTTACTATTTTCATATCATGATTTATAGCAGGTATTCCATCATATATTACACCACCAGAAGTTTCAGTTAATCCATATCCATCATTAACTTTTGCTGGAGATCCTAAACTTTCTAAACATTCATTTAAATTTGTTCTAGTTTGCTGTTTTAATTGAGATCCTCCAGATAATACACTTCTTAATTTTTGTAATTCTAATTTTTTAACTTTTGGATTAGAATAAATAGCATTAAATAAAGTAGGTATACCTCCAAAGATATTTACTCTTTCTATTATTTTATCAATTTTAGATGGATCTAATTTTAGTATTACATCTAAGGTAACACCTAAACTAGTAGCAATATGATTTGCAATTAGTAATCCAAAAGTGTGATCTAAAGGCATAAAGTCACCAATAGTATCTCCTTTTCTAAAATCATAATGTTTGTTTAAAAAATTATGGACGCCAGCGTCGATATTTCCTTCTGTAAGTTCAACACCTTTAAAACTAATAGTACCTCCAGTAAATAAATGAGCTGCTACATAATTATTATCAAAACTTGTATCAAATTTATAATTCCCTTTTTTTCCTTTTTTAATAAATTCTGTGAATTTTATATATTTATCTTGTTTTTCTCTATAAGGAACTGGTAAAGTAGCTGCTTTTTTTCTTAAAACTTTTGCTAAAACTGGATAGAATATCTTTTCTATTGTAGGTAAAGATGTACCAGGCGATAAACATATAACTTTATCTATATCTAATTCTTCCATAGCTTCTTGTACTTTTGAATACACTATATCAGTAATAAAATAAACTTTTGGTTTTTCAGGTAGACTAGAAATTTTAGTGATAATTTCATCTTTTTCTGCTAATCCGAATATTGGTACAACTGTTGCTTTAATTTTATATAAAGCATAAATAACTATTTTAGCTTCTGGGGTATTAGCAAATTGAAATGGAACTAGATCTCCTTTTTTAATTCCAAAAGATACCAACGCATTAGCACATTCATCAACTTTTTTATTGAATTCTTTATTAGTGATTTTTTTATGAACTTTCACTTTAGGTAATAAGTCTTTAAATAATCCATATTTAATATATATATCATCAGGATAATCCATGGTAGCCATTTGTAGACGTTCATAAGGTGAATGATTATAATTAACCCATTTTTTATCTCCTACATTATATTGTGCTTCCCATTTTTTATCAACAGAAGGCTGTCCTGTAAACTTAGGATTAGATATTAAAACATTGTTTTTGTTTTCAATTTCTTTTATTCCATTATAAAATTCATCGTTTTCGAAACTAGATATTCTAATTGCATTACCAATGTTTTCTTCAATATTATAACTAGTGTTAATAGTTATTGTATTAGTTATATCACTATTTGCACGTAGAATTTCTGGTTTGTCATCACCTATGATATCAAAATAATTTCTATAAACTATATCTCTTTTATTATCTTTTTCAGATGTCCAAATGAAATTAAGTTTTTTTGGATCTATTCCGTTTGTCTTAAATTGTTTTTTAACAATTTTTTTCATTGTTTTACCAAATAAATTATCGTTTTCAACAAACATTCTTCCTGTAACAACTGTTATTTGATAACCCTCGCTTAATAATCTGTTTATTGTTTCTTTTACACCATTTCTAAAAGGTGTTTTAAAGCAATATTGAATCATGTGCTTTTGCCAAAAATCTAATTTAGAATCTTTAACCATTTTTTTGATTTGAGTTTCATCATAATCCGGATAAATATTTTTAAAATAATTTTCTAAATCGAAAAGTTGATCAACATCTTCTCCATTTGGATTGACTATACTTAAACCGTATTTATCACCATAATAAATGCTACCATACTTTTTTACAAATTTTTCAAAATCTATCAAAAAACCGTCTAAATCTAATGCTATTCTTTTCATAAATCCCCCTTTATTACGTTCATATTATACATAATTTCCATTTTATGTCAACTTTTTTTGTAAAATGTTTTTTGTTGAATTAAGCATTGTCTTTTTTACACTCCAGATGGCAAAAAAGTTAAATTAACTTTAATTTATTTTAACTTCTTACTATAACAATAATTATCTTTTAATAATTTGTTTTTATTTTCAATACTTTTTACCACATTATAAAATTCATTATCTGTAAAATTACTGAATCTAACTGCATTCCCTATATCTTTATCAAGATTATAACTAGTTTTAATAATTACTGTGTCTGTACTGCTGTTAACTAATAATCTTTCTGGATTATAATCACATATAATATCAAAATAATTTCTATATGCAAAATCAGTAATATTATCCATTTCAGAAGCCCAGATGAAATTTAATTTTTCTGGTTTAATCCCATTTTTTTTGAATTGTTGTTTAACAATCTTTCTCATTAAACTACCTAATAAGTTTTCATTACCAATAAATTTTCTATCTACTACAACTGTAATTTGATAATCTTCATCTAATAATTTGTTTATAGTCTCTGATGCTTCTTCTCTAAAAGATGTATTAAAATAATATTTAACTAAGTGTTTTCTCCAGAAATCTTGTTTTGATTTATTAACCATATTTTCAATTTCTTCTTCACTCAAGTTTATATATCTGTTTTGGTAATAATCTTTTAAATCAAAAAGTTCATCAACATCTGATCCATTATAATTAATTATGTTAATTCCATATAAGTCTTTATAATATTTAGTCCCATGTATTATTATAAAATTATCATAATCAATTAAAACACCATCTAAACTTAATGCAATTCTTTTCATAATTCCTCCTTATTTGAGTTATATTATATATAAAATTATTGTAATGTCAATGTTTTAGCTTAAATTGTTATTATCTTATAATTTCAGATTCAAAATATTGTTCTAAATTTAATCCTTTTTTAGTTACTATCAGTTTGTCATCATCATCGTTTGTACGATGAATAATTGCAATACACTTTCCTACAAATTCTTCTACTGGAGCAAAAACACCTATAACATAAGCATCTAACTCTTCTCCATCTCCACTAATAGTTCCTGGGATATAACCATAATTTAATGGATATATAAAGCCATGTTTTGGATGTTTACTTCCTAACTTTCTATCAATTTTAACAGTTACTTTTTTGCCTAAATAATCTTTTTTATGATTCATTTTCTTCTCACCTTTAACTTTTTTTTCTTTTAAAGTACTGGTAACTTAAAATACATATTGGTATAAAGTAAATGCACCATAATTCTAATACTGCAATTCCTATTATATCTCCACCAGCCATCCCTGTATTGAAGACACCTAAAATTGGTATAAAACATACTAAACTAAATATCCCATGTATTATTAATAATAATTTCAATGTTTTATTTTCTTTATGCTCATCTGAAATTGTAAGTCCTAAGAAAAATGTAGAAATAGATAACATTCCATATCCGAATAAATTATAACTAAAAAACAAACCAAACTTTTGATAATCAAGTATTAAAGTTGCCTGTTCTGTTAAGGTGTTTTGTACTAATGTAGTAATTTGAGCATAATAAACAAGTATTACAAAAACAGCATAGATGATAGCAAAAATAATGCTGGCATATTTAGCAGATTCGACTGCTTTAGTTGTATAACTAGAAAATGCTCCAACCATAATAATATAGCCACATGCTAGTAATATACATATTCCATAAGCCATTGATGATGCACCTAAGAGCATAAATAACGCAAACAAGATTACACTAATTAATGTTATACTCGAAGATATCATTCCAATTCTACGATTCATTTTATTTCTCTCCTTTAAGTTTTTTTAAACAATTTAATTATAACATTAATTATATTTTGTAGTAAAATAATGATATAATAAAAAAAGAAGTTTCTAGTTGGAGTGAGAAGATGAAGAAAAGAATAATGATTATAGGTTTAGTGATAATTGGAATTGTTGTTTTAATAGTAGTACTTTTTAATTTAATACAAGTTAACAGACAAAAAAGATATCAAACAATGAATTCTACTGAGATGATTAAAGAAGTTACCAAAAATGATAAAAACACTAAAATATCTATTGCTATAATAAAAGATGATGAAGTTGAGTTTAAAGTATATGGAGAAAATGCTAAAATTGAAAATAATCTTGATTATCAATATGAAATAGGTTCAATAAGTAAAACATTTGTAGGTCTCTTAATCTCTAAAGCAATTGAAGAAAATAAAATTAATATAGATGATTCGATTGATAAATACCTTGATTTAGATAATGATAAATATTACCCTACTATAAAAAGATTACTTACTCATACATCCGGTTATAAAGAATACTACATAAATAAACAATTTATTAAGAATATTTTTAATAAAGATAATATGTATTACAATATATCTAAAGATAAAATAATAAATAAAGTAAACAAAGTAAACTTAAAAGATAAAGATTATAACTTTAAATATTCAAATTTCAGTATAGGGGTTTTAGGACTCGTTTTAGAAGAAGTTTATAACCAAGATTTTATTAACTTAACTAGTGAATTTATTAAGAATGATTTGAAATTAAATAATACAAAAGTTGCAACAGGTACTGGAAATTTAAAAAACTATTGGCAATGGAAAAAAGATGATGGTTATATACCAGCTGGTGCTATAATTTCTAATATAACTGATATGGTAGAGTATTTAAAAATATATTTAAATTCTACAGATGATTATATTAATAACACAACAAAAGAACTGACATCTATTGATATAAATGAAAATAATAATGAATTAAATATAAGAGTAGATAAAATAGGTATGACATGGATGATTGATGATTTAAACAATATTACATGGCATAATGGATCTACATCACACTTTAATAGTTACTTTGGTTTTAATAAAGAAAAAAAATATGGTGTAATTATTTTAAGCAACATATCAGCCTATGAAAACATCTCAATGACTTTTATTGGTACAAAACTAATGCAAGAAATTAAAAACAACTAAATTATATAATCATAGTTATAGGTACATTAATAAAAACAAGAAAATTATTTGTATAAAAAAGAACTGATTCAGATTCATATCATCAGTTCTTTTATTTTTTTTTGAAATCCATTATTATCAATAAGCAAGGTATAGCAAATACTATACTTTGTATTATATATAAT
>CAYUEQ010000007.1:0-11797 GCA_964443805.1 uncultured Muribaculaceae bacterium | reverse complement strand
ATTATATATAATACAAATCCTAATGCACCACCTGTAAAATTAAAGTGCCACAATCCCCAAAGAAGCCCTACAATAACACTACTAAGAAATGGAGAATATTTCTTTTGAAGATTAGGTAATAAAAAACCTCTCCAACCTATTTCTTCTGTAATACATCCAATAAGTATAGCTAGTGAACTTAATAAATAGAATTTTAAGTTCCCCTCCCAGACAACAAAGTTTATTTTAAAAACACTCATAATAAAACTACTTATAAATATTAAAGTACTAGGAATCATTATCGTTGGAAGGATCCACTTTAAATTATTTTTATTGAGTAATGCATGGTTTTTTATATCATTAAAAATTGATTTGTCTTTTAAAATTAATGCTATAAAAATTAATGATAATAACGGAGACCATTGAGTAAAAGAAATAGAATAGTTTCCAACAACAGGTAACAAGAAATGTAAAAGTAATAAGAAAAAACTAAAAATCATTGTAATAATATAAAATGATTTTAAATAATGCTTACGAATTATTTTATCCATATTATCTCCTTTGTGTTTTTAAAAACTAGATGGCTAAATCCATCTAGTTACATATATTTTTTTAGTCATTGTTTGTTCGATATATAAATCAAATATTTTTAAAATACTTTCAATTATTGATTTTAATATATTTCCATCACTTTTAACTTTTAATGTTTTTAATGATTGTTTCATTTCTTTTCTAAAATTATAGTCATCAATATATTGTTCTAATACTTTATCAATTTGTTTTGCATATAATAATTCAGTTTCATTAGTTAAATCAACGCTAAATATAAAATCTGTATAGAAATTAATAAGTTTTTCAGAAATGTTATCATCCTCTAAATAATCAAATTCAACTATTTTACGGAAATTAGGACAATGTTTTAAAATTTCTTTGTTTTTATTCATATCTACACAACCTATCTTAATAACATTTTATAATATTTAATATTTTTTGTCAAAACAAATTGATGATATCTTTAATAGTTATTAAGAGCATTAATCCTAATAATAGAATAAACCCTATCGTATGCGCCCAATTTTCTATTTTTAAATTAATTGGTTTCCCAGTAATTTTTTCAATTAACAAAAATAATAAACGTCCACCATCAAATGCTGGTATCGGCAATATATTTATAAAACCTAAATTAATGCTTAATAAAGCTGTTAAAAATAATATACTTTGGATTCCATAACTAGAACTTTCTCCAACCATTGCATACATACCTACTGGTCCAGATAAAGCATTTAACGATATATTTCCCGCAAACAAATTAATAATTACTAGCCACATTTGTTCTATAGTTCTACCAAACTTTACAAAAGAAAGTTTAATTGATGCAAGTAGTCCTTTTTCTACAGTACTTTCTGCCATAAAACCAAATACAGGTACTTCATTTCCATCTTTATCTTTTTCAATTAATGGTTCAACTTTATATGTTTTTTTAGTTCCATCAGATTTTTTAACTTTAAATGTGTAATATTTATTTTCATTTTTTAAATTTAAAGCAACTGATAACCTTTCCCAACTATTAGTTTTAAAATCATTTATTTCTAAGACTTTGTCACCTACTTCTATCCCAGAAGCATGCATTGGGTATTTATCAACAAGTTCAGCTATTATTGGTTTAGTATCAACATTGCCCCATATTAAACCACTGATAACTAATATAAACAGAGCTAAAATAAAATTAAATACTACTCCAGATATAATTATCAAAACTCTTTGAATCCAAGGACGATTACACATGAATTTTTCTTTTGGTATTTCAGTATCATCTTCATATACTTCACCTGCTATCGAGCAAAATCCACCAATTGGAAATAATCTTAAAGAATATAAAACACCATCCTTACCTTCTTTAGACCATATTATAGGTCCCATTCCTAAAGCAAATTCATATATATGTACTTTTGCTTTTTTAGCAAGTAGAAAATGTCCAAGTTCATGGACAAATATTAATAAACTTAAGATTAAAATTAGTAATATTAATGTAATCATAATTCCTCCTTATAAATATTGGATTACTAATGCAAATGCAAGTAATACCATAATCAAACTATCTAATCTATCTAAAATACCACCATGTCCTGGAATAATATTTGAAAAATCTTTTTTGTTATTTAATCTTTTAATTGACGAAAAGATTAAATCTCCTATTTGAGCAATTACTGCTAGGAATATAACTAGAATAACTACTGTTAATATGTTAGCATCAGGATTAATAAATGCTATATAATACATTATTGAAATGAAAGATCCAATTAAAACACCAAATATACTACCTTCCCATGTTTTATTAGGAGATATAGATGTTAACTTAGTCTTCCCAATTAATGTTCCAACTATTTGAGCAAATGTATCAGTAAGAACTGTAATCAATAAGATAAATACTAAATATTTAACATCATAATTTCTTACAACTAAAAGTGTATTAAAAGCAAACCCTAATAATAAGATAACTCCTATTAAATAAAATGCTTTGTTAGAATTATATTTTTTTTGGTTTCCAACAAACACTATTGGGAGTAATAATACTAACATTAAAATTCCTAATGCCCAATACTCAATATTAGGTATTAGATAATTTGATACGTAATTAGAATAAACTATAAATAATAAACATATTAGTCCAACAACTGAAACTATATCAGGTGTTTTATCTTTACCTTTTTCCAAATCAATAAATTCTTTATATGCTAGTACTGCAATTATTCCAACACCTACAGTATAATATATTCCTCCTAAAATAATAATCGGAATAACTATCATTAGTAGTACAATTGCCGCTGCAACTTTAACTCTCATTACTATTTCCTCCAAATCTTCTGTTTCTATTTTCAAATTTCTCTAGTGACTTATCAAACTCTTTTTCATCAAAGTCCGGAAATAATGTATCAGTAAAATATAATTCAGCAAAAGATGATTGATAGAGCATAAAGTTACTAATTCTTAATTCTCCACCTGTTCTTATTAAATAATCTATTGGTGGTAAATCATTGTATAAATAATTATAGAAATTATCACGATTTATTTCATCTATAGATATTTCATTAGAAGAAATATCTTCGTGCATTTTTTTAGCCGCATCAACTATTTCTTCCTGCCCACCATAGTTTAAACATATATTTAAAATTCCTTTTTTATTATTATAAGTATTTTTTTGAATATTATCGATTACTTCTAATAACTTATCAGATAGTCGATCTTTTCTTCCGGAAAAAACAACCTTTATTTTTTTATCATTGAATTTTTTAGTACTTTTACTAAAAAATTCAATAAATAAATTCATTAAATAATCTACTTCTTTTTGGGTTCTTTTAAAATTATCAGTAGAAAATGCAAAAACACTTAGTATTTTAATATCTCTATTTAAAATATGTATCGCTAAATTTTGAAGTGTATTAGCTCCTTCTTTATGCCCCATGCTTCGAGATAAACCTCTAGCTGTTGCCCATCTTCCATTACCGTCCATTATAATTGCTACATGATGCGGAATAACTAGCTTTTCCATATCTAACTCCTAACTGTATATATATACATTATACGTCTTATTGTTAAAAAAATAAATATAATAATAAAATTATGTAAAGAAAAAGACTACTTGAGTAGTCTAAAATGAATCGATATTAATATTAACACGGTTTAAGTTGTTTATGTAAGCATAAGCTTGGACTAAAGTTCTTATAGATGATGCCATCTTTCCTTTACGTCCTATTACTGCTCCCATGTCATCAGAATGAACAATTACTTCTAAAAGAACTGTTTCTTCATCACCTTCAAATTGTTGTACTTTTACCATATCAGGTTCTTTTACAATACTTTTTACTAAGTTTTCTGTATAAGCAACAATATCCATATTACTTACCTTCTTTTTTCTTTTTATCTGCTTTAGATTTTGCAAATTTTTCCATAATTCCAAGTTTACTTAAAATACTTCTTGCTGTATCTGTTGGTATAGCTCCATTATTTAAATATTTTAATACTTTCTCTTCATCAACATTTATTTCCGTTTTTTCTGGTAATGGATTATAAGTACCTAAATTTTCAATAAATCTTCCATCTCTTGAACTTTTAGCATCAGCTGCAACAATTCTATAAAAAGGTCTTTTTTTAGATCCCATTCTTTTTAATCTTATTTTTACTGCCATAATCTTTCCTCCTTTTTTACTACTTAACTATATCAAACAAAAAAAGAAGTGTCAACGTTTTTTAGTTGACATCTTCATTTAAATAATCTTCATCAACTTCTTTTTCAATAGTATCATTAATCATTGTTGAACTTACTTCTTCAGAATCTTCAATAATTTCATAATCTTCAAAATCTTCCTCTACTGATATACGTACTTTTGTATCACCAATTATTTCTATTCCTAATTCTTTTTCGATCAACAACTTAACAACATTATCTTTTAATTCAGCATTATTTACTGTTGGTTGTTTTAAAGATCTTACAATAATCTCTGAGTCATTAGTAAGTTTTGTTTCTTCTTTTAATGATAATTTCATCTTTTCTTCATATATATACTTTTGAGTAAAAACAGTAGTTTTAGTATCGTCTGCATAAGAATACCAAACATTAATATCGTATTCTCCTCTAACCAAGACTGAATCATCACTTTTAGTTCCACTAAAATTATGATTGATAATCCAACAACCTAATATAGTATTAGGTTTTTCTTGTGGAATAAGATCAATGTTGTATGATAATTGTCGCTTCCCTTTTCCTATTACTGCTTTTGTAACTATTTCTTTATAATTTGCCAAGAATATAACCTCCCTAAGTTATTTTATGCACTAGTTATAAAAAATAGTTAAAAAAAAATAAACCTAAAGTCTATTTTTCATCTTTTCCATTCTTATTATTTGGATTATTTGCTGTGTTGTTTGTAGTTGGTTTTGCAGTCGTATTATTTCTAAAATTATTTCTAGGCTTGAAACTTTGAACATTTCTCTCTTTACGATTTTTTTTATGTGAATTTTTTATTTGTTCACTTTTTTCTATACGTTTTGCAACCCCACGCTTAACATAATGTTTTCGTTTTTTTAATTCAGAAGGGACACCACTTCGCGCTACTTTAACTTTAAATTTTTTTAAAGCACCATCAATATTTCCGTTAGTAACTGGAACTCTAGTCATAATTTCCCTCCCTTCAAATTCAAACCAATTATAACACTTTCAACTTTTCTTGACAAGAACTAACGAAAATTTACTAAAAAAGAAGCATCCGCTTCTTATTTAATACAATTAATTAATGTCCCAACTAATTTACCAAGAGTTAATACTCCAAGATAAACTACTGGCAATAAAATTAAGGGTAATTTTTTCCTTAACATGTTCTCTTATTAACTATTCGAGAAATAGCTGTTCCTAGACTTCTACCTATTTCTAATACTGTGTTTAATCCTCTTGCAAAAGCATTGATTAAAGTACCAGTTAATTTTGAACCACCAATTACATATATCAATTCTTGATTTGTTAATTTCATTTTTACTTCCTTTCTAATTACATTTTAATGGTCTGACTATTCCATCTATTACTCCTATAATAAATGTTACAGCAACCGATATTCCAAATGCTAATCCCAATTTAAAACCACCTTGAATTGTTATCAATTCTTCAGTTTTTATTACTTCCATTTTACTCCTCCTCATATAAATAGATTTAATGTTTTATTAAATAAACTTTGATAATTATTTAATACTGTTAGATCTAAATAAATATTTTCTTTTTTTTCTTCTTCTTTTAATTCTATTTCCATTATTACTTCTTGATAATTTTGTCCTGTTAAAGGATTCCCCTCTAATTCATTTATTTGCTTTAACTTAAAAACTCTATCTTCTTTATCTATTTTAATAATTGTTTTTTCGTTAAAATCTTCTATATTAGTTTCATATAAATTTATTTTCCCATAATAACTACTCTCTTCTTTAAAAACTTGCATTTTTAAAGAACTTTTATCATATGTTTTATAATTCATTGCATAAATTACTAAACTGACTATGACTAAAAAGATAATTATTTCAACTGGAAAAATTTTTGGTTTTTTTGATAAAAAATTATATTTCGTTAATTTCATTTAAATTTATCACTCTATTAAAATATTTTTCATGATTACGATGGGAAATGTATATTAATGTTTTATCTTTGCAATATGACAATATATTTTTAATAATTTCTCTTTCCATATTTATTTCTACTTCTGATAAAGACTCATCCAATATTAAAATTTTGGAGTTTTTTAATAAAGTTCTAGCTAAAATAATTCGTTGGCGCTCTCCACCAGATAGATTAAATCCTTCATCCTCAATCAAAGTTTCAAAACGCAATGCTTTTTTTTCTAAAATGTCTTCAATTTTACATACTTTAGAAATCTCATTAATTTTTTCCATAGATACTTCTTGACCAAAAACAATATTATTATAAATAGTATCAGTAAATAATTTTTCACTTTGAGAAAGATAACTAATATTTTCTCTTATTGTATTTAATTTGTAATCCTCAATGTTTACATTACCAATTTTTATTTTACCACCACTTAATTTATCTATTCTAAATAATAATTTACATAAAGTTGTTTTTCCACTCCCACTTTTACCAACTAAGATTATTTTATCTTTCGACTTAACTTTTAAATTTATGTTGTTTAAAATATAGTCTAAATGATTATAAGAGTATTTTACATTTTCAAATACAATATCACCAGTTTTAAAAGATTCTTTGTGTGTAGATAATTCTTCTTCCTTTAAATTAATAAATTCCCCGATTTTAGTATACGATGCCTTTATATAATTTATTTGCGGCAGAAGGTCTATAGTGTTCTTAATTGGATCTAGTAAGTAATATAAAATAGTATTAAAGGTAATAATATCTGCTATTGTTATACTTTCATTTAAATATAAATAAAAGCCAAAGACACTACAACTAAATATTCCAATTTCACTGATAAAATTTTTAAATAGATTTTGAATAACAATTGTTTTATTAAAACTCAATAAATCTTTTAAAAATACAACATATTTGTTTTCTAAATCAGATACTTTAAAAGTACTTTTATTTAAATTTTTTATTGTTTCATAACCATTTATATTTTCTACTAGGCTAGATCTAAATCTAGTTTCATATTCTATATTCTTAATTGCTTTTTGATATATAATTGGACTAAATATAACTCCAATAATTATATATAAAAGTAAAACTACTAAAAGAATAAAAAATAGTTTAATGTTTATATTAATTAATATAATAATGGCGAATATTGCTAAAAACAAATCGACAACTAGATGAATAAAAACTTTAGAAAATAAATCTTTTATATTATTTAATTCGTCTACTCTTTTTGTTATTTCACCAACAGTCTTGTTTTTAACATAATTTAAAGGGAGTGAAAACAAATGATTTAAAAAAGGTATAACTATTTTTATATCTAAATTTTTATTAAAATAAATTTCATATAAATCTCTAAGATAGTTTAAAATAAATTTTAATATATAAACTATGAAAAATATAAAAGATATAGTAAATAGCGATTTCTTAGAATAAAATGTGTCAATATTATTAATTGCAACCTTAAAATAGAAACTTAAGATTATGGTAATAAGTGTAAGTATGATAGTTGTTAATAATATTTTATGTATAAAATATTTTTCGGTAGGGATTATTGTTATAAATAATTTTTTTATACTTGTTTGTTTCGGCAATTTAGGTATCTTATTTTTAGGGTAGAATATTATAATTATGTTTGTCCACATAGCAATAAATTCTTCAATTTTTAGTTTTTGGTAGCCATAAGCAGGATCCATTACAATCATTATATTTTTAGAATAATCTAACTTATAAATTACTATAAAATGACTAGTGTTATCTTTTGTAACGATATGAGCAATACAAGGTAATGTTATATTTTTTAATTCTTGTTCATTGCATTTTAGACCACTAGAATCAAAACCCAAGCTTATAGCTGCATTTATTATATGATAGGCACTAGTTCCAGTTCTATCAGTTAAAGTTTTATCTCTTAGAGTTTCCATATCTACAAAGCCGTCATAATATTTAATAATAGAAGATAAACATGCAGCTCCACAATCTTTCATGTCATCTTGTTTTGTTATCCACTTTTTTTTCATTATTTTCCTCCCTTCATAAATTAGTTTCCTTCTTAATCAATTTTTTCCTTTTTAAAATAAAGTTTTGTTTTTTATGCATATTTATTTTTCTTTGCGAGTAGTATTTATTAGTCAATGGAGGGATTTAAACGTGATCAATAAACAAAAATTATGGTTTTTAACTTTGTTCAGTATTATATTAGTATTAAGTATTTACTATATTACAATGCCTAGCGAGGTATTAAAAAGCTTACAAGAAAACGACGGTAATAAAAAGACCACACCGGTTATCAACGTTACAGAAAGTGAAGTGTTAACAGCACTCAGAATTGAAAGTGATGAAGAAGTAATAAAACAAATGAATGAATTACAAGAAATTCTAAATAGTACCGAGGCCTCTGCCGAAGAAAAAAATAGTGCGTTTGAATCACTAAAAGGTCTTAACTTAAATAAAGGTAAAGAAGATACTTTAGAGAAAAAGATTTTAGATAAATATAAATTAAAATCTTTTATCAAAATTAATGGTGATCAAATTAAAGTAGTAATCGATAGTAAAACTCATGACAAAGAACTAGCTAATAAAATCATTAGATTAGTTCAAGAAGATTTCGATAAACAAATGTATATTACGATAAAGTTCCAAAGTTAACAATTTTTAGGCGTAATCGCTCACTTTCACACCTTGATTTTCATAATATATTATGAAGAGAAAGAATACCCATCTTAAGAAAGTGAGGGAAAGTGTGAAAAAAAAAATATTAACTTCAAGAGAACAAGAAGTTTTCGAACTCTTAGTATTAAATAAATCGACTAAAGAAATTGCAGAAGATCTTGGTATTAGCGAAAAGACAGTAAGAAATCATATTTCTAATGCCATGCAAAAATTAAGCGTGAAAGGTCGAGCTCAAGCTGTAGTAGAACTATTAAAATTGGGTGAAATTACATTAAAATAAGTCGTTTATAACGACTTTTTTTAATTTGTGTTTCATATTATTTAATGAGGTGAACTTTTGTGTTAAAAAGATCTATAAAAAGAAGATTATTAATTGCAACACTAACTTTGTTTATTTTAGGACTATTCTATTTTTTTCCAGAACAGAATAATAACTATAATATTCCTCAAAATATTAGTTATATAAATACAATAAACGATGCTACAATATTTTTACTTGACCATAACGATTATATCGCTAGAGCTAATATCGTATATAAAAATACTGATAGTAAAGAAAAAGCTAAAGAAATGATAAAAGCATTAACAATTGGAACACATAAAAATGATTATCTGCCAGAAGGCTTCAATGCTATGATTCCAGAAAAAACAAAACTTTTATCAATTTCTATAAATAATGATTTATGTAAAATAAATTTTTCTAAAGATATTTTAAACATTGAAGAAAAATATGAAGAAAAAATGATTGAAGCCATTATCTTTTCGCTTACAACAATTGATGATATTAATAAAATAATAATCTTTGTTGAAGGTAAACAATTATTCAAGCTTCCAAATAGTCAAAAACCACTCCCTTTAACTCTAACTAGAGACTATGGTATAAATAAACACTACGACTTAAATAACATCAAAAATACTACTAAAACAACTATCTATTACTTAAGTAAATATAAAAATCATTACTATTATGTTCCAGTAACAAAAGTATCAAATAATAACACTCACAAAATTGAAATTATAATTAATGAATTAAAAAGCTCTCCTACTACTCAAACTAATTTAATAAGTTATCTTTCAGCTAGTACAGAACTTCTTAACTATGAATTAACTGAACAAGAAATATCATTAACATTTAATAATCACTTATTTACTGATTTAATAGAAAAAAACATCTCTGAAGAAGTAAAATATTCAATATCACTTTCTATCAAAGATAATTTTAATGTAAAAAAAGTTAACTTTTTAGTCGATGATATTCTTATAGATAATCTTTTATTAAAAGATTTATAAAAATACATCTTTATTCAATACTAAGTAAATCTTTAAATTCTTTTTCACTTAAACGATTTAAAACAATTTCACTACGATCATTACCTTCAATTATATTATCAGATAATTCTTTTTTCTTTTCTTGAAGCTTTATTATCTTTTCTTCGATAGTACCTTTGGCAACCATTTTAATAACTTCTACAATTTTTTCTTGGCCTATTCTGTGCGCTCGGTCTGTTGCTTGATTTTCTACTTGAGGATTCCACCACGGATCTAGATGGATTACAATATCTGCAGCTACTAAATTCAAGCCTACCCCACCAGCCTTAAGGGATAACATAAATACTTGAGTATCATCTTCATTAAAAGAATTTACTATATTTAACCTGTCTTTACTTTTGGTACTTCCATCTAAGTAATGATATTTTATCTTTTTGCTTTCAAATTTTTCTTTTATTATCGATAAGGCACTTGTAAATTGAGAAAACAATAATAATTTATGCCCTTCTTCTATTGCACTTTCAACTAAATCAACTATAGCATCTGTTTTAGCTGCACCACCTTTATAATCTTCAATAAACATTCCAGGATCGATACATATTTGTCTAAGTCTTGTTATCGCTGCTAATATTTTAATCTTATCTTTTTGAAAGTCACCTTCATTCATTTCTTTTTTAACATTATTTAATTGAGATAAATATAATCTCTTTTGACTTTCATTTAAATCTATTACTCTAACAGTTTCTATTTTCTCTGGTAAATCTTTTAAGACATCTTTTTTCTTTCTTCTTAGAATAAAAGGACTAATTAAAGAATTAAATTCTTTAATTACATCTGCATCTTGATTCTTTTGAATATTATTTACATATTTCTGATTAAATTTAGTTATTCCTGGCATAAATCCTGGCATTATATAATCAAATATACTATAAAGTTCATAAAGTGAATTTTCTATTGGTGTTCCTGTTAGAGCAAATTTTGTTTTAGCAGTCATTTCTTTAACAGTTCCAGTAATTTGAGCACTTAAATTTTTTATTGCTTGTGCTTCATCGATAAACATCGTATCAAAATGAATCTTCTTATATTCTTCTTGATCTTGTCTTAACATTCCATATGATGTAATTATAATATTATATTTATCAATTTGATTTAGTAATTTCATTCTTTTATCTTTTAAATCATTAACTACTAGCTTTGATAAATTTGGAGCAAATTTATCAAATTCTGCTTCCCAGTTATATATTAAAGATGTAGGACATACAACAAGTATTTTTCTACTCTTATCTTCTTTTATTCTATTATTAATATACACTATTGATTGAAGAGTCTTTCCTAGTCCCATTTCATCTGCAAGTATTCCACCAAAACCACATGATTCTATCGCATGAAGCCATTTTACTCCTACTACTTGATAATCTCTTAATACATCAAGTGTTTTTTTATCAATTTTTAAATCGCTTTCTTTATACTGTTTGAACTTATTAATAAAGTTATTAAATTCTTCACTGCTATTAATAAATTCAACATCTTCATTCATAATTTTATCTATATGAAGTGATTTATATTTAGAAACTTTCCCCTTACCTATTTCTAAATCTTTTCTAGTTAAGTTAAGAGTATCAACAAGAGATGCAAATTGCATTAATTCCTCATTATCTTCTAAATTAATAAAAGAACCACTTTTTAATTTATAATATTTACGTCTTAATTTAACTGCATTTATTAAATCATCTA
>CAYUEQ010000006.1:22636-29126 GCA_964443805.1 uncultured Muribaculaceae bacterium | reverse complement strand
GTTGGGTATGAAGCTGGTATTACTAGCATAAGTAGTGTTTGTGTCTTACTGGCATTAAAAGTATCCATTAATTTTAATTTGTTTTTATCGGTTGCAGAAAATCCATTATAAATTGTAACTACATTAATAATTAAATTAATTAGTAATGCCATAAATATAATTGATTTTGTATTAGCGCCCATCCAAATTATTATTAATGGTCCTAATGCAACTTTAGGTAATGAATTTAATAATGTTAAAAACGGATCAAAGACTTTAGCTAGAAACTTAAAAGAATAAAGTATTATAGCTATTAGTAAACCTAAAATTATCCCTAACATAAATGCGAGCAGAGTTTCTCCAACTGTAGTCATAATATGTCCCCATAAGCTGCCTTCTTTAGCTAAATGAATTAATGTTTTAAATATAGCGCTCGGTGATGAGAAAATAAAATCATTGATAAGACCATGTCTAGTTGCTATTTCCCAAGCTATTATAAATAAAGAAGCAATTAAAAACTGAGTAAGTCTGACGAGTAGTTTGTTTTTTTTAATATTATTTAAATATTTTTTTTGATTATCAGACATTTATATCTAAATCCTTCCATATTTTTTCATAATAAATAGGAAACTCTTTCGCTTTACGATTTAAGATTGGAGTAGATTTATTTGTTAAATCTATATTATAAACAGATTTAATTATCGCTGGTCTTTTTGATAAAACAATTATTTTATCTGCTAAAGAAATTGCTTCAGCTAAATCATGAGTAACCATAATTGTTGTTTTGTTTTCTTGTTTTATAATTCTATATACATCATCTGATACCGCTAATCTTGTTTGATAATCTAAAGCTGAAAAAGGTTCATCTAATAATAATATATCGGGATTAATTGCTAGTGTTCTAATTAAAGCTACTCTTTGTCTCATTCCTCCTGATAATTCATTAGGTTTTTTATGGATAAACTCTTTTAAGCCATAAGTCTCTAATAAGTTTTTTACTTTTTTTACATTTTCTTTTGACTCTATTTTTTTAATTTTTAATCCCAAAAGTGCATTTTCTAATACAGTTAACCAAGGAAATAGAGCATCTTCTTGTAGCATATAGCCGATCGTAGGATTAGAATTATTAAATTGTGTTTCTCCATTAGTACTATTGTCTAAACCTGCTATTATATTTAAAAGGGTGCTTTTACCGCACCCTGAACTACCAACTATTGCAACAAATTCTCCTTGTTTAACATTTAAAGTAATATCTTTAATCGCCTCAATTTCTCCATTTAAGGTATGATATGTTTTACTAAGTTTATTTATTGTTAGGACATTCATTAGTTAATGACTAAATCATTAAATGGAACTTTTTCTGTAATATTATTTGCGTTAATCATAATAGTTTGAAGATTATCAAATGATTCTTCGTTAATAGTAGTTGATTTATACCAAGAATCAATACTTTTATAACGTCTTAACATAATTGTTATTTCATTTAGTGAATTGCTTGGAAATTGATTTAATATAGCTTTAGCAATTTTTTCTTCATCTTCATTATGGACAAAATCTATTCCTCTATTTAATGCCTTTCTAAATTTATTTATTATCTCCTCATTTTCATTTATATAACTTTTTCTAGCAAAATAGGCAGTGTATGGAACTTCACCTGAATATGTACCAATAGCAGCTACAACATAACCAAAACCTTCTTGTTCTAACTTAGTTGCATTTGGTTCAAATAGATTAACAAAATCTCCAGTTCCTGAAATAAATGCACTTGATAAGTCAGCAAAATCTACTGATGTATTCATATTAACGGTTGATTTATCAATTCCTTCATTTAATAAACCATTTTCATAATTTAAAAATGGCATTCCTCCAACTCTTCCAACTAAAACTTCTTTTCCAACCATACTTTCTAAAGTAAAATTCTCTATTTTTTCTCTACTTAATATTAATTGACCATCTCTTTTAGTAAGACCTGCAAATGTTTGAAGATAATTTTTTTCTCCTTTAACATAAACATATACAGTGCTTTCTGGACCAGCAAAACCTATTTGTACATCATTAGATAAAACTGCTGCTGCAACATTATCTGCTCCTGGAGTTAGAATTAAATCTATCTCTAATCCTTCATCTTCAAAGTAACCATTCTCAATTGCTACATACCAAGGCGCATAGAAGACACTGTGGGTTACCTCAGCGACCTTAATTTTTGTTAAATTGCTTTTTTCTTCAGTAAACTTGAAGAATGAAACAATAACAATAGCTGCTGTAAGTAACACTATAAAAGCTACTAAAATTATTTTTTTAATAATAAAAACCTCCTTATTATTTCAATTTATTATATTCTTCAAAAGAACTAATGGTGAATTTAAAATTAAGTTACTATTTGTTTAAATTTTTTAGTAAAGTTCATCAATGCTGTTAAAAAAATTGAATTTAAAAAAATATAATCATGAAATTATGATAAAAATTTAGAGAAAAAACTAGGGTGAAACTATTTACATTTATTTTAAGTATGGTATAATCTTTAATATAGGAAAAGTAGGGTAGGAGTGATACAATGAATGGTCAAACATCTAATATAATTCAATATGATCATTTAAAATTATTAAAAAAATTAAATAATCTTTTTGATGAAAACGATAGTGTTAGGATTAAAGAAATTTTTAATCAACAAATTGAAGCAGAAGGAACAATTAGTGATTGTATTGATAGAATTGAAAAAGAACGTATAAAACTAAGATCTGCTGAAGAAACAGAAACTATTCTGAAAATTGAAGGAAGTAATTTCTCTGAATTAGCAGAAGCTTTTAAGTCTGGAGATTTTAAAACGCTATTTAGATTAATTGGTGTTTTAGATAAAATTACTGAAAACATTAAAGAATTTGAAACACGTTATGATCCAACATTAGCAAGAACTGTTAAAGAAACAGAAATGAGAAATAAAAACATTAGTGATTTAATGGCAAGAAAAACAAATGCTGAGACTAATTTAGAACAAAGCAAAATTCATTATGATGAAGAAATTAATAATCAAAATTATGTAAAAGCTGCATTAGATAACCCAGATTCTAAAGACCACTTAGTAAAAGCTTTAGAGAAATTTTCATCTAAGGATTCAAAATTAGGATTTAACTCAGAAGAAATTTCAGTTATAGCGATGATAGTAATGTTCCCTGAACAATACGGTTTAACATTAAATGATATAAAAAAGATATTATTTTCACAAGTTGATTCAGAGTTGAAAAATTCAATCAGTGATATTTTTGCTATGAATAAACAAAATGAAAAATCAAAAGAACAACCAAAACCAATTGAAAAAGAAGAACAGTTACAAAGAAGTAGTAGAATGGATTATTCAAAAATAGATTTCTTTAATAAGAAAAAAGAAAAAGAAACAAAAGAAGAAAAAACAGTAGTATCAATCCTTAAAGATGCTCCATATGAATTAACTGATGAAGAGTTAGAACTTGCTAAGAATTCAAACAACCAAGAAAATATTATAAAAATATTAAAATATACAGCTAAAAAAGGAGTTACTCCATCTTGCTTTAAGTATCACATTAAATCTTTAATTAATAGTGATTATAAAGAGTTCGAAAAAATTAGTAATGAGTTATTAAGTAAACGTCCTTTAGAAGATGTTGAAACAATATTTGGTAATATATTAGATTTTAAATATGAAGATTTTAAACAACTAAACAATCCGAAGACTAATTTAGCAGAAATCTTCTATACGCAAGATATAACTAACACAAAGGTAAAAGAAGAGCCGAAGTTAAGTGAAGTTGCTCAATTTGTAGAAGATGATAAAGAAGATTCTAAATATATAAATATATTAGATAGCTTAGACGAAGTTGATTATCATGATTTAAATAAGGACTCAGATAAAAAAAGTAGAGAAATGAGGATGAGTTCATAATGAATTTTTTAAAAGAAGTAGATTTTACAATAGATGAAATTGTAGCTTTAGAAGAAAATTTAAATGATGAAGTTAGTACAAAAATAAGTGAATTTCCAAATTTAGTTATAAAAAATATTAAATTCTTAAAAAAATTAGGTATAAATAATTATAAAGAAGTATTTGTTAAATTTAGAGAAAAGTTTTTAGAAGATCCTTCTAAGTTTAAGGAAACTTTTAATAAATATGATCGAAAAGATTTAGTAGAAAAAATTGAGAACAATTCTGATATCGTTGAATACTTATAAAAATTAAAAGCTAGTGTCTACTAGCTTTTTTTGATATACTAAGGTTATAGAGGTATTAATATGATAACACTTGATAATTTAAATAAAGAACAAAAAGAAGCGGTATTACATATCGACGGACCATGTCTTGTTATGGCAGGAGCTGGTTCTGGAAAAACTAGAGTATTAACTACTAGAATTGCTAATTTAATTGATAATGGAATTAGTCCAGCTAATATATTAGCAATTACTTTTACTAATAAAGCAGCTAAAGAAATGAAAGAAAGAGTTAATTTGATTTTACCAAATAATAATGTTCAAATTGGTACATTTCATTCTTTAGGATTAAAAATAATAAGAGAGAATTTAAAAGCTCTTGATTTTTCGACTACAATATCTATTATTGATAGTGATGATGTTATGACTTTAATTAAAAAGATAATGAAAGATAAAGATATAGATAGTAAAATTTATAGCCCATACTATATTAGAAATAGGATAAGTTTTATTAAAAATGAAATGTTAGATGATGCAGAAATAAGTAAGTTTTTAACTACACCACCTGAAAAAATAGCTATAAGTATTTACCGAGAATATCAAAAAATATTACATAATAATAATTCGGTTGATTTTGATGATTTATTAGTACTTCCAGTAAAACTATTTTTACATAATAAAGATATTTTAGAAAAATATCAAGAAAGATATAGATATATTTTAATTGATGAGTACCAAGATACGAATGAAGTACAGTACAAATTCAGTAAACTACTGGCTGCCAAATATAAAAACATATTTGTAGTTGGAGATAGTGATCAAAGCATCTATTCTTTTAGAAATGCAAATTATAAAAATATATTAAATTTTGAAAAAGATTATAAAAATACAAAGATAATTTTATTAGAAGAAAATTATCGCAGTACAAAAAATATTTTAAATGTAGCGAATTCTATTATTAAAAATAATAAAGAAAGAAAAGAAAAGAAATTAAAAAGTAATAATGCTGAAGGATTAAAAGTTAAATACTTAAGAAGTTATGATGAAAAACATGAAGTAAAATTAATTTTAGATGAAGTGAAAAAATTAAACGAAGAAGGAATAGAACTAAAAGATATTGCAATATTATATCGTACTAATGCTCAAGTTCGAGTTGTTGAAGAATTAATGTTACAAAAAAACATCCCATATCGTGTAGTAGGTAGTTTTTATTTCTATGGTAGAAAAGAAATAAAAGATTTAATTTGTTACTTAAGATTAATATTAAATAAAGATGATGATATTTCTTTAAGAAGAGTTATCAACGTTCCAAAAAGAGGAATAGGTAATGTTTCGATTGCTAAACTAGAAAAATTAGCAGAAGAAAAAGAATCATCAATGTTTAGTGCTCTTTCTAGTGATAAAGAATTAGAATTTAAAGAGATTATATTAGATTTAATAAATGATAGTGATAATGTATCTCTAACTGAATTAATTGATTTAGTAATAGAAAAATCAGGTATTAAGAACGAATATGAAAGTAATAAAAATTTAGAAAATGAACTTCGTATTGAAAATATAATGGAATTTAAAAGTATTGCAGCATCATTTGAAAATAGAACTGGTAGTGTGAATTTAAGTGACTTCTTAGAAGAAATCACATTGATTAGTGATATGACACTTGCTAAAGAAGATACTAATGGAATAAACTTAATGACTCTTCATAGTTCTAAAGGACTTGAATTTAAAGCAGTATTTTTAATTGGAATGGAAGAAAATATCTTTCCTCATAGTAATTCAATTATGGAAGGTAATTTAGAAGAAGAAAGAAGACTTTGTTATGTTGGAGTTACTAGAGCAGAAAAAATATTATATTTAACTAATGCTAAAAGAAGAATGTTATATGGAAGAGATACTATAAATGCTCCTAGTCGATTTATTGATGAAATTAATCCAGATTTATTGGATATCATAAATAGTAGAATGGTAGAACCGAAAAAGATTAAAAAAGAAGATTATTATACTACTGAAGATGTAGAATATAAAAAAGGAGATATCTTAAATCATGATTTATATGGAACAGGAGTTGTTATAGATATAGAAAAAAACTTACTAACTATTGCTTTTTCAAAAGAATTTGGTGTTAAAAAGATGTTAAAAAATTATAAAGGAATGAGAAAAATATAATGAAAATAAAAAAAGCAGTTATTCCAGTTGCAGGAATGGGGACTAGATTTTTACCTATAACAAAATCAATTGCTAAAGAAATGTTACCAATTGTTGATCAACCTGCTATTCATAAAATTGTAAAAGAATGTATGGATAGTGGAATAGAAGAGATAATCTTTATTAC
>CAYUEQ010000006.1:0-22536 GCA_964443805.1 uncultured Muribaculaceae bacterium | reverse complement strand
TGCAAAACTCCGGCTTTATTACAATTGATAAATCTTAATAAAGAAACCAATCGTAATATTATCGGTTGTTTAGAAGTAGAAAAAAAGTTAATTCCAAATTATGGAATAATGAAATTAGATGAAGATAATGAAATTAAAGGAATTATTGAAAAACCATCAATTGAACAAGCGCCATCTAATATAGCTGGTTTAGGAAGATATATAGTTCATAGTGATATATTTGATTGTATTGATAATTTAAAAAAAGACATACGAGGAGAATATAACTTTACTGATGCAATGGAGTTATTAAGAGAAAAAGATGATAACTTTACTGCATGTATAATCAATGGAACTTATTATGATATTGGTAGTAAATTTGGTTATATAAAAGCTAATATTATGTTTGGTTTAAAACATAAAGAAATTAAAAAAGAACTAGAAAAATTTGTAAAAGAAAAGGTGTAGTAAATGCTTAACAAAAGATATGAAGAGTTAATTCAAATAATAAATGCTGCCAACGTTGATTATTATACAAATGATAATCCTTCTTTGACTGATGCTGAATATGATCGATATATGCAAGAATTAATTGAGATAGAAAAGAACTTTCCTAATTTAAAAAAGTCCGATTCACCAACTAATAAAGTAGGTGGACAAACACTAGCATCTTTAGATAAAGTAACTCATTTATATCAACTTTTAAGTCTTTCCAATGCTTTTAATGAAAATGATGTAATAGAATTTGATAAAAGAATCAAAAAACAAGTAAAAAATCCAGAATATGTTTGTGAATTAAAATTAGATGGCTTAGCAGTTGCTCTTTATTATGAAAAAGGTATTTTAAAAACTGCTGCTACTAGAGGAAATGGAACAATTGGTGAAGATATAACTCATAATGTTAGAACTATTAAAACTTTACCATTAAAACTAAAAGAAGAAATTGATTTAATCGTTCATGGAGAAATTTTCATGAAAAAAGATACTTTTAACAAATTAAATAAAATTAGACAAGAAGATAATTTACCTTTATTTCAAAATCCAAGAAATGCAGCAGCAGGTTCAATTAGACAATTAGATAGTTCGATTGCTAAAAAAAGAGAATTAGATATATTTTTATACCATATACCAAATAGTCCATTGGAAACTCATTATGATAATTTAATGTATATAAAGCAGCAAGGACTACCAGTAAACCCAAATGCAGAAATGTGTTCTACTCCTGATTCTGTTTTAGATTATATTAAAAAATTTACTGATAAAAGAACAACTTTACCATATGAAATAGATGGAATTGTAATAAAGCTAAATAATGTAGAAGATCAAAAACTAATTGGAAATACAGTTAGACATCCTAGATGGGCTGTAGCTTATAAATTTCCAGCAGAAGAGGCGATTACTAAATTAACTGATATTATCTTTACTGTGGGAAGAACAGGGCAAATAACTCCTAATGCTGTATTAGAACCAGTTAAAGTAGATGGTTCAACTGTATCAAGAGCAACACTTCATAATGCTGAGAATATACTTAATAAAGATATAAGAATTGGGGATTTTGTCCTGATTAGAAAAGCAGGGGATATAATCCCGGAGGTTATAAAACCTTTAGTTGAAAGAAGAAGTGGTTTAGAAACTAAGTTTGAGATGGTTAAAACATGTCCTATTTGTAGTTCAGTATTAGTACCTAGTAAAACTAATATCGATTATTTTTGTCAAAATGATTTATGCGATCGAATAAATATTGAAAGTATTATTCATTTCGCATCAAGAAATGCTATGAATATTGAAGGCCTTGGTGAAAAAATAGTAGAATACTTTTATAATCTTCAAATTATTACTAATATTGTTGATATATATTATTTAAAAGATAAGAAAGAAACATTGGTTAAATTAGAAGGCTTTGGAGAAAAAAGTATATCTAATCTAATTACTAATATTGAAAATAGTAAATCAAAATCTTTAGAACATCTTTTATTTGGACTAGGAATACCTAATGTTGGAACTAAAACAGCTAAAATATTAGCAGAAGAATATAAAAACATTGATAATTTGAGTGTTGAAATAGAAGAAAATTTAAATAAAATAAGAGATATTGGACCAATTATTTCTATCAGTATAATAAACTTCTTTAAAAACGAAAAAAATCAAGAATTGATTAACTCCTTAAAACAAGTTGGTGTAAACATGAATTATTTAGGAGCAAATGTAATTGATAATGAAATATTTAATAATAAAAACTTTGTAATAACGGGCTCTTTATCATTTATAAAAAGAAATGAATTAAAAGAAATAATTGAAAGCTATGGTGGAAATATTACTGGAACTGTAAGTAAAAACACAACTGCAGTAATAACTGGAAGTGATCCAGGAAGTAAATATAATAAAGCACTAGAACTTGGAATTGAAATTTGGGAGGAAGAAAAAATCAAGGAATATTTAAGTTGAAATTCTTTGTTTTTTACGTGCATATAATTAGATATCAGATAAAATATTGCACAAGAACTTAGATTGTAGTATAATTATAATACCTATAAATGGGGTGATTTAGTGGAAAAATTAAAAAAGTTTTATTATGAAAATCGTGTCTTTGCAATACTAATGATAGTTGCTATTGTATGTATTGTATTAATGCTGATTTTGTCTTTGAATTATTTTTTTATGGGTATTAATAAAAATAAATATGGTAATAGATTAAAACTTATAGAAAATATTTCAGTTTCAAAAAAAGAACAAAAAGAGATATTGAAGATGTTAGAAGATAGCGAAATAATAGCAAGCGCTAATATAAACATTACAGGCAGAATCATTTATATTCATATAGAATGTAATGAATCAGCAACACTTGTAGACAGTGAAAGTCAAGCTGTTCTTGCTCTAGATTCAATATCAGATGAGGTTAAGAATGTTTATGACATCCACTTTACTTTGAACAAAGAAAGTAAAGATGATGCTGAAGGTTTTACAATAATGGGTGCTAAAAACAAAAGTAATGTAAATATTATTTGGAATAACAATACGCCAATACCGGAAAAAGAAAAAAATCCAAATATTGACGATGAATCGTGAAGGATGGTTTAATTGAAAAAAAATAAAAAGATAAAAATAACTATAATTGTAGTTGTTGCAGTTTTATTAATTATTGGTTTTTTTGTTTATAATTATTTTAGAGATGAAAATAAATTAACATATAGTGAAAAGGAATGGATAAACAACAAAGCATCAACAGTAATTAATGCTAATGTTTTAAATAATGTAAATGTATTTGGAAATGAAGGAAATGGTGTATTCTTTGACTTTATCAAAGACTTTTCTAAAGAACATAATTTATCTATTAACGAAAGATCATTTCAACTTGGAGATGAAAAATCAAATGAACTATCATTTGATGTTAAAAAGGTTATTACAGATAAAGATTTGATACTATATGTAGATCACTATGTACTAGTAAGTAAAAACAATGAAATAATTACTGATATTGATAATTTTTTAACTAAAAAAGTAGGAATTATTAAAAGTGATGAAAAACATATTAACAAGTATATTAATAATAAATTAAATTATGAATTATTAGATAATAAAGAAGCTCTACTTACTGCATTTAATGGAGAGCTAGATAAAAATCAAAATGTTGACTATATTTTAGTACCACAAAACGAATACATAGATTATATTTTAACTAATGAACTAGCAATAATTCATCATTTTTCTGATATAAAAACTTATTATGTGATTTCTTTAGAAGGAGATAAAACTCTAGCATCAATAGTAAGGAAATTTTATAATAATTGGTATGATGTAAAATTTGATAAACTTTATAATACTAATAATTTAAAAACATTTATTGATAATTTAAATATAACTAATAAAGATCAAGATATTTTAACAAGTAAAGTATATAAGGTAGGTTTTGTAAATCAAAGTCCATATGAAATAATTAAAGGTGGTTCTTATGGGGGAATAATTAATGTTTATCTCCAAAAATTAACTAACTTTAGTGGAATAGAGTTTGATTATACAAGATATAAAAACTTTGATGATTTAAAGAAATCAATTTTAAAAGGGAATATTGATTTATATTTTAACTATTATGATAATAAAAGTAGTTTTTCAGAATTACCTTCACTAATGAATATAAACTATTACATTATAGCCAAAGACAATAATTCTTTAACTATTTCATCATTAAAAGGATTAGAAAATAAAGATGTTTATGTCTTAAAAAACAGTAAATTAGAATCGCATTTAAAAAATTATGAAAACATAAATATTAAAAATTATAAAAATGAAAAAGAATTAAAAAAATTGTTTAAAGAGGATGAAATAATTTTAATTGATAAAAATATCTTTGATTTTTATCTCCAAAATGAAAAAGTAGATTACACTGTTCGTTATTCTGCTAGTTTAGATAATGTCTATAATTTTAGTGTAAATGGAGATGCAACACTGTATAAATTAGCTAGCAATTACTTTATGACTTTAAATCCAGCAGAAATGCAAGTTTTAGGAATTTATAATCATGATACGACATTAAAAGCAGGAACATTTTTATCATCGTTAGCTAAATATTTATTCTATATATTTATTATTGTAATTATTTTAGCAATCGTATTGTATCGTTCATCTAAAAAAATTCTAATTCAAAAAAGAATAAAAAAAGAAGATAAGATGTTATTTATTGATATGTTAACTTCATTAAAAAATAGAAATTATTTAAAAGAAAATATTGAAAATTGGGATAAAAACACAATTTACCCACAAGCTATTATTATAGTAGATTTAAATAGTATGAAGTTAGTTAATGATACCTATGGTCATGAAGAAGGGGATAGACAGATTCAAGCAGCAGCAAATATATTGATTAAAACTCAACTTGATAATAGTGATATTATTAGAACTGATGGTAATGAATTTTTAATATACTTAATAGATTATAATGAAAGACAAATAGGTAATTACATTAGAAAACTATATAAAGAATTTAAGAAATTACCTTATGAGTACGGTGCTGCAATAGGTTATAGTATGATTACTGATGATATGAAATTAATAGATGATGCTATTAATGAAGCAGCAATTGCAATGAGAGCTAAAAAAGAGAGTAAAGAATAATGAAAAGAATAAAGCGATATTATAAAAAGTTTTTAAACATAATAAAAAAGCCGGAAATGTCTATATTACCAGGACAACTAGCTTTTTTTGTAGTACTATCAGTTGTTCCTGTTATAACAATAATTGCTTATGCAGCATCTTTATTTAATCTACCAATGAGTTTTATTAGTGATTTTTTTGATAAAGCTTTTGGAACAGAAATAGTTAGTATGATAAGTCCAATGATTGATGCTGGTTCACAAGTAGACTTTCAATTCTTTGTTTTCCTAATAATTGCATTTTATATTGCATCTAATGGTGCACGTTCCATAATCATTGCAGCAAATTCAATTTATAAAATTAGAAGTAATAATATTATTAAAAACAGAGTTAAGTCGATTATGATGACTCTTATCATAGTAATTTTAGTAGTATTTATACTAGTAGTACCAGTCTTTGGTAACAAAATTGTTGATTTAATATTGTATATGGATATAAATAAAAATATTTCTTTAAAAATCATATCAATTTTAAGAATATTAAAAGGTCCAGTATCTTGGTTTGTTATGTTTGTTTTATTAAAATTTATTTATACTATGGCACCTGATAAAAAAATAGCAAGTGCTAATGTAACCTATGGATCATTATTCACAACTTTTGGATGGGGAATTGCAACCGCTATTTATTCGTTTTATATAAGTAACTATGCATCTAACTATCAATTAATTTATGCTGGTCTTTCAAATATAGTTATTTTAATGCTTTGGCTATACATTTTAACAACAATATTTGTTTGGGGACTAGCAATTAATAGTAATACCGAAAACGAGCTTGAACTGGCAAAAAATGCTGGCATTAAAAAGGAGCAAAAGTAGATAATAAGAAGGTACACACGTATATTACTAAGTGTACTTTTTAAATAAATTTTGATATCAACCTAGTATTAAATTACTAATGGATATTAAAAAGTAATATGCAAGATGAGCTTTACTGCTCTTCTTTTTTAATGTATAATTAATTAAGAAGAAATAGAAATATATAAATAAGAGAGTATGATTTAAATGAGTGGAATTACAGGTTTTATAAGTAATAAAGTTACAAAAAAAGATGAAGTTTTAGATGGAATGATGCAAAGAATAAAACATCGAGGGCCTGATGGCTCTGGGACATACATTAATGATGATATTGCTCTTGGTTATATGCATCTTTCTATCCTAGATACTAAAACTGGACAACCTATATTTAATCATGATAAAACACTAAGTATAATCTTTAATGGAAAGATATATAACTATCTAGAATTAAAAGAAGATTTAGAAAAAAAAGGTTATAAATTTAAAACTAAAACTGATACAGAAGTAATTCTATATGCTTATGAGGAATATAAAGAAAAAGTAGTTAATCATTTACGAGGGATGTTTGCATTTGTTATTTATAATATCGAAACTAAAAAAGTTTTTGGAGCTAGAGATCATTTTGGAGTAAAACCATTTTATTACTATCATCAAAACGAAGAATTCTTATTCGCATCGGAAATAAAATCATTTTTAGATTATCCTAACTTTAAAAAAGAATTAAATTTAGATGTATTACATTCATATTTATCTTTTGGATACGTTCCTACTAACGAAACCTTTTTTAAAAATGTATTTAAGTTAGAAGCAGGACATTACTTTACTTTAAAAGATAACAATTTTAAAACAAAAAAATATTTCAACTTAAAATTTGATGAACAAGAAGGAACTACTGAAGATTTTGTACAACCTATTGCTGAAATTATGGAAGATTCAGTAAAAAAACATATGATATCAGATGTAGAGGTAGGTTCATTTTTATCTAGTGGTATTGATTCTTCTTATCTAGTTGCATTGGGGAAGCCTAATAAAACATTTACAGCAGGCTATAATATACCAAAATATAATGAAATAAAACTAGCAACAGATTTAACCAATAGACTAGGTTTAACTAATAAAAGTATTGAAATTAATAAAGAAGAATATTTAAGCAATATACCTAAAATAATGTATCATTTAGATGATCCAATAGCAGATCCAGCAGCAATATCACTTTATTTTGTATCAAAATTAGCCAGCGAAAACGTTAAAGTTGTTCTATCTGGTGAAGGTGCTGATGAATTATTTGGAGGATATAATTATTATAGAAAAGATGTTGATGTATCTATATATAATAAAATTCCTTTTTCAATAAGAAGAATAATTGCAAATATTGCATCTTTACTACCTGAGGTAAGAGGAATAAACTTTTTAATAAGAAGAGGCAGAACATTAGAAGAAGAATATATTGGTGTTAATAAAGTATTTAGCGAAAAAGAAAGAAATAAAATTGTTAAGAAAAAAATAAAAAATATAAAAAATAAAGTAATAACAAAAAACGTTTATAAAGAACAAAAGAATCAATCAGATATAATAAAAATGCAAGCAATAGATATAAATTTCTGGTTAGCAAATGATATATTTCAAAAAGCAGATAAAATGACAATGGCTCATTCTATTGAAGGAAGATCACCTTTTGCTGATGTAGAAGTATTCAATATAGCAAAAACTCTACCTGAAAATGCTAAAGTTACTAAAGAAAATACTAAGTTAGCATTAAGATTAGCTGCTAAAAAAGTAATTCCAAATGAATCATATAATAAAAAGAAATTAGGTTTTCCAGTTCCACTAAGAGAATGGATGAAAACAGAAGAATTTTATAATGATATAAAAATAAAATTTAATAGTGATATAGCAAATGAAATATTTAACACAAAAAAAATTATGAAGTTATTAGATGATCATATAAACAATAAAAAAGACAATTATAAAAAAATATGGACAATATATGTATTCATAGTTTGGTATCAAGAGTACTTTAAATAGTATTCTTTTCTTTTGTTTATAATATAATTATGGTATAATCTTAAATAGCAATGCAGGTGTAGTATAATGGTTAATATGCGACCTTGCCAAGGTTGAGATGGGAGTTCGATTCTCCTCACTTGCTCCAATTGTTAATGAAAGCCTTTATTTAAGGCTTTTTTGTTTGTTAAACTAAATATAATATAGATGTTTAAAATAGTATGCAAGATTTATCTAGTTTTTTTGAAATTAAAACCAAAAAAATCTTTATATCTAATTAAAAGATTAATAAATCTTTTTTAAATAAATCATAAAAAGAAAAAACTGTTATAGAATGTATAAATCATATTGACAATGATAATGTAAACAAAGGGTTAATAATAGTTGTTTTTAACTACATTTGTTATAATTATATTTGTGAGGAGGTATTTGAAAATGATAACTAGAGTTTTTTGCTATTCAAAAGAAGAAGCAGAAAAAAATGGAAATAAACTACCTATATTACAGGTAGTGTTAACAGGAATAGCATTAATTATAGTTCCCCTTGTTTTTGGCATTGTAATGTCTAGTATTGAAGCAGAATCATTTATGATTTGGATTATAGTTATATCTTTCTTTATTGGACTATTAATTTATTTTAGTTTAATGTTAGGAACAAGATTAAGAACAAGAATGTCAGGATTCGCACTTGATTCAAACGGGAAATTATATAAAGCTATGACTACTAATAATGGTGATGGATTGTATTTTGGTGGTCTTGCTGCAGGAAAACTAGTAGATAAAATACTTGATAATAATTCAAATATAGGTGGTACTGTAGGAGGAGCTTTAGGAGCCTATGCTCAATTTTCTGCTATGAATAGAGCAGCAAAATTTATGAGTCATCCTGAGGTAGTGGCTCAAATGGTTGAACAAGCTAAAGATATTACTGGAGGTCAAGTATTTGCAATTGAAAAAATTCATTCATATACTGAAAATAAACGTTCAATTAAAATTGTTTGTGATTATCAAATACTTAAAAATGGTAAAATGAAATACAATAAAAAGTTATCAATAGAAAAATCTTATAATTATTTTGAAGAATTAAAAAATCAAATATATAATTATCCGAAAAATTAAGAAGGGAGAGGAAAAATATGTTTTGTAGTAAATGTGGGACAGAAGCTAATCCAAATGAAAGGTTTTGTTCAAGTTGTGGAACTTTAGTTGCTAATACTAATGCACCACAATCTCAACAGCCAACTGAGCAAATACAACCACAGTCAAACAATAATGTTACTCAACAAGAGTTTGGTAGTATTCAAAATAATCAACCAAATAGTATAACTCAAGAAGAAATAACTCAAGGTTTAAATCCTGATATGAAAAAATGGGCGATTTTATCAATTGTTACACCAGCAGCTGGGATAGCATTGTATTTTTGGCCAGGATTGTCATTTTGGATTGCGGTATTAATAGCGGGAGCTGGATTAGAATTTGCAAAAAAAGGTAAAATGGCAGATCCTAAATTAGCAAAAATAGGAGAAGTTTTAAATTACATTTTATTTGGAATTGCAATAATTATGTTAATAATTATATTATTATAAGTTCTTAAAAAATAAAAAAATGGAGGAAAAATGAAAAAAAGAGTTTTGATGGTTATTCCAGTTTTACTAATTGGAATAATATTTATAACAGGGTGTAGTTTAGGTGGTACTAAAGATGATAGTAAAAAATATAATATAAATATTAATTCTGAAGAAAATATCAAAGCAAATGCTTATATTAACTATGATAAATCAGAATTGATTCTTTATATGACAAATAATTATTCATATAATATAGGGTCTTATGAAGTTGAACTAATTTACTATGATAAAGATGGAAATGTAATTAATTCAGATGATGTATATCGTTTCTTAGGATTTAAAAGTGGATCAGATTCAGCATTAACTTTTTATTTACCTACTGACAAAAGCACTTATGAAAGTTATGTGCCTGATAAGATTGATTTAAATATTGTTATCGATCAAGAATTTCAAGAAATTGTTGGTGAAAAACCATTATACGATGATGAAATCGAAACTAGTCATAAAGTGAATGATCAAAAAGTTGATGTTACATTTAAAAATAATTCAGGAAAAACTTTAGCTGAAATTGATGCAGTAGTTGTATTTATGAAAAACAACAAACCAATTGCTGTTAAAGAGATTCCATTAAATAAAGTATCAGATAGTATAACAGACAATGTTAAAATTCCTAACTATTATGATGAAAAGAAAGATGATTATTTACTGATTAAATATGATTCTATCAAAGTTGTAATTAATAGAGCAATAGAAAATTATTAAAATAAACAAAGAATAGTAACATGATTTTGTTACTTTTTTTTTAATTTATGCTAAAATTATAATGCGAGGTGTAAAAATGGAAAAATATATAATTTTTGGAATTGGTGTATTTTTGTTAATTTATCTATTAATAATTTTTAACAAATTAATAAGACTAAATAACTCTGTAAATGAAGCATTTTCAACGATGGATGTCTATTTGAAAAAAAGGTGGGACTTGATACCGAATATTGTTGAAACAGTTAAAGGGTTTGCAAAACATGAAAAAGAAACATTATCAGAAATTGTTAATCTTCGCAATGGTACTTATGATAAAATGACTGATAAAGAAAAATTAAAAACAAATGAACAATTAGCAACAGGTATTTCAAAAGTAATGATGCTAGCTGAAAATTACCCTGATTTAAAAGCAAATAAAAACTTTGTTAATTTAAGTAAGGAACTTTCTAAAGTGGAAGAAGATATCGCTAATTCAAGAAAGTTTTACAATGCTAATGTTAAATATTTTAATAATAAAGTTGAAATGTTTCCAAGTAATTTGATAGCAAAATTATTTGGTTATAAAAGTAAAGATTTTTTTGAAACAGTTAAAAACGAACGCGAAAATATAAAAGTTGAATTGTAGGTGTTAGAAATGTTTAATAAAGCAAGAGGATGTAGAAGTGTGCTTCAAAAGATTTTTTTATGGGGATGGCTTATTTTTCTTTTAATTATGATATTAGGAGGACTAGTGTCTTTTCTTTTTTCATTTGATGAAGAGCCGTCTAATTTAGCAAATGGATTTAATATTTCATCGTATAATATTATTTTAGATGTTAAAGAAGATAACAAAGTTCATGTAACCGAAAATATAAAAGTAGATTTTAATAGAAATAATTTACATGGTATTTATAAATTCACACCCGAATGGCTAGAATATACAGGAAAAGATAATAAAACTATTAAGAGAAAGTCTGTTGTTTCAAATCTAGTTGCAGTCGATGAACCATATGTAGTTGATACTATAAAGAAAAAACAAAGAATTAAAATAGGGGATGCTGATGAACGTTTACCTCTTGGAGAAAAGTTATACACAATAAACTATATTTATGATATGGGAAAAGACCCATTTAAGGATTTTGATGAGTTTATTTTCCATGCTTATGGTGATTATTGGGGAACGGAGATTAAAAATCCTACTCTTCAAATAAATATGCCCAAAAGCATTGAAGGATATAATATTAATTTCTTTGCAGATAAATATAGAACTGAGGATGTAACTAAATTTGTAGATTATAAAATTGTAGGAAACACTATATATGCAACATTTAATGCTGAAGAATATCGTTTTTCTGATAAAGAAGAATATTGTTCTGATAAAATCCGCGTAGTCGATGGGGAATGTTATTTTCCACATTATCTTGAAAACAGCCTAAGAAAATCACTGTCTGTTCACATTGAACTGCCGGAAGATTATTTTGTAGGCGGCAGCTGGAATTATGGTTTTGGATCATTTGCTATTGCAATACTAATATTTGTTATAACTGCTCTAACAATAATTAGGTGGTACAAATATGGAAAGAATTATGCCAAAAAATCAAAGACAGTAGAATTTTATCCTCCTGAAAATTACAGTTCTGCAGAAATTGGATATATTTACAGTAAACAATCTAGTAAAAAACTAACGATTTCTTTAATTATTAGTTTAGCTAGTAAAGGATATATAAAAATTAATGATTTAAAAGATAAAAACAGAAATATTCAAATTACTAATCTAATATCCAAACCTAATAAACCAAAGTCAATTGATGATTTGGTAGGTAAAAGACAAATGAATGTAAGAAAATTAAGAGAATCAGATAGTAGTCTTTCTAAAGATGAAAAAACTATGATGACATATTTATTTAAAAAAGATAATGTAAAAAAACTAACTGCTAATTTCGATAACTTTTTAAAAGTTAAAGACAAATTAGTTGAAAATGGTTACATAGAAATACTAAGTGATAATGAAGAAAGTCGCATGAAAGGTTTTGAAAATCAAAAAATTGAATATGATGAAAACCTAAAGTATTATGAGAATGATTTAGAAAGATATAATAAAGATGTTTCCAAACTAGAACCATTATCATCATTTGAAACAATTGTGTATTCAAGGCTTTTTAAAAATGATGACACAATAATTTTAAGTGAACATAAAACATTTTATAAAGCATTTGAAGATATTGATTCTGGGTTAAAAAAGAAACTTAAGAATGTTATTATCGATAGTAAATCGTCTTCAAAAATGGGATGGTCAATATTTGTTACTATTGTTGTTACAGTTTTATTTTTTCTATCTTATTCAATAATAAAGGATTTAGATCCATCTTGGAGCTTAATATATATTTTATCTTTCTTATGTATATTCGTTAATTTATTTTTTACAATAATTATGAAAAGAAAAACTGAATATGGTGAAGAAATAAGTGCTAAAATAAATGGTTTTAGAGACTTTTTAATAAAAGTTGAAAAACCAAAATTAGAGGAACTTGTTGCAGAAAACCCAAATTATTTTTATAACATTTTACCTTATACTTATGTTTTAAATGTATCTAGGAAGTGGATTGAAAAGTTTGAGAATATAAAAATGCCGGAAATAGATATGGGAACTTATAATTACGATAATATTTCTTTTATTTATAATAATGTATACTATCCAGCACCAACTTCATCAAGTGGTAGTTCTTCATCTTGTGGTGGAGGTTGCTCATCTTGCGGTGGGGGTTGCTCATCTTGTGGTGGCGGTGGGGCGTGGTGAAAAAATTCATCTTACAATGGCATATAACAGAGTTTTGTAATTTAAAGTGTAAACATTGTTATCAAGAAAACCATCAACCAGTGCAATTAAAGTTTAAAGAATTATTAGATATATTGAATCAGTATAAAGAACTATTAAAAACATTTAAAATGAAAGGACATATTAATTTAACAGGTGGAGAACCACTTGTTTGTCCTTTCTTTTTTGACATATTAAAACAATTTAAAAAAGATGAAAACCTATATTCTTTCTCGATTTTAACCAATGGAACATTAATAAATGATGAAATAGCAAGAAATATAGCTAAATATAAACCAGAATATGTTCAAGTTAGTTTAGAAGGTGGCAAAAAGACAAATGATTATATTCGTGGAAAAAACACATATAAAAAAATAGCAGAAGGAATTAAACATTTAAAAAAATATAATATTTTTGTTTCTATATCCTTTACTGCTAACAGACAAAATTATAAAGAGTTTCCAAAAGTTGTTAAGTATGCTTTAAAACATAAAGTTAATAATGTTTGGTCTGATAGATATATCCCAATTGGTGATGATAAAATAATTGATACTTTAAATGCTGATGAAACTAAAGAGTTTTTAGAATTAATGCAAAAAGAAAGAATGAAATTAAAAAATAAAAAGAAATGTTATACAACAATATCAATGTATAGAGCATTACAATTTCAAATGACTAACGATTTTCCTTATTCATGTACGGCAGGCGATACATTGCTTACAGTAATGGAAAACGGGGATTTAGTGCCATGCAGAAGAATGCCTATTGTAGTTGGTAATTTATTAAAAGAAAATATGTTGCAATTGTATAAGAAAAATGATGTTTTAAAAGAATTAAGAAAAAATAAAATTCCTGATGAATGTAGTCAATGTGAACATAGTGAATTATGTAAAGGTGGTTTAAAATGTTTAACCTATGCTAAATTTAATGATTTAAATCACAAAGATAATGGATGTAATATAAGTGAATATTAGAAATTATCTCTTATTTAAATAATTGTGGTATTATTAAAATAATAAAGGTGTTTAAATTATGGAAAAAATTGTTGAAGAAAAAATGAAGTCATTTAGAAAAAAAAGTATTAAAATATTCATCTTGGTTTTAGTATCTTGTTTATCATTAGCTAGTCTATTTGGAGCTATTGATTATCTTAGAGCAAAAAACGGAAAAAAACCAATTTTTACTTTTAGAACTCTAAATGTTTCTAATTTTGATGTTCAAATAGCAGGACTTGTTGAAGATGTTTCACATACTTACCCAGAAGGTATAGTTTATTATGGGTTGTTTTATAATGTTTCTACTTGCGATACTGAAGGAAAAAATTATGATTTTCTATTAGGTAATAAAAAAGAAAAAAATTGTAGGACCAGTCTAACTTGCACCAAAGAATTTGCCGAAAATGATGCCCATTATTTTGATTATACCTTTTATGATAATAAATTAATTAGTATGAGCACTAATTTATTAATACCTGTAGATTATGTTGATGATGAAACAAGTTATGAAAAAGAAATTATTAAATTTAATGAAACAAATGGTTGTGGAAGTGTATTTACACAAGTAGATGAAAAAAGATATTCTTTAACCAAAGTTTGTAATATAACTAAAATGTCAGATGATGATATTAAAAAGATATATTCAACAAGCAAAAAAGATTTACCAAAAACAAAAGAAGAAATTAGAAATACTTATTCACATGACAAAGATATAAAATGTAATTAAAAAAAAGAAGTTATACTAATCATTGCCGAGAAAATCTTTTCTCATTTGTATAACTTCTTTTTTTATGTTTAATAATTCTTCTTCTAAATTGTTTGATTCTAGAAAAGGTTTAATACTTGAATCCTGAACTCTTTTGTTGTGTAAAGTAGTATTTTGAGCATTTATAGTTAAAATAACTTGTCCTAATAATTCTAAAAAGTTTCCTAATGAATTTTGTTGATTAATTGTTAAAGTAGGTGAGATAGCAAATCCGATTATCGTTGCTATTAAAGAAAATTCATAGGCGTTTAAGGAGAAAAGACTATCAGAAAACGACTTGAAGTCTTGATTCATAAAATCTTCAAAAGGTTTATAGTCCATAATCTAATTTCCTCTCTATTAGTCTATCTTATGAAAATAAAGTAAATCATATTTTAATATCTAATATTTGAGAGAAGTTTATTTTTTCTTTATTGATGACTATAAATTTTGAATTATTATTAATAGATGTAATTGTCCCTTTTTTTTCATATATAACACCATTAAAATAATATTTTAATTTAATTTTTATTTTACTATAAAAAGCATCTAATACTTTGTTATTTAATTCTATTAGTTGTTCTTCTGATAAGCTGGGTTTAATTATATAATTTCTTTCTTTTTCTAAAACCGCAACTATTTTATTTGTATTTATAACTGAGTTAAATGGTTGCCATTTAATCATTCCTCGATCATTCACTATGTCCACCAACTTTCTTATTTCTTTCTATAATAGTAGAATCATTTAATAGATTAGATCCTTTTAAAATACTATTTTTACCGTATTTTTGTTTTATATCATCTAAAGTTGTATTTAATGTGTCTCGAGTAATAATTTCTTCTACATCTTCAAATAAATTTAATTGTACTGAGCTCTTATCACATAATCGATTAAAGGATAAACTTACTTTTCTAATAGGTAGGTTTTTATGATAATTATCAAATATAGAGTAACAAACTTTTTTAATAATATTTATATTATCTGTTGATTGATCAATTTTTAAAGTATGATAAAAACCTCCTCCGATATTTTTAGAATAACCAATTCCTAAACCGATTACTTGAGTTTGCTTTTTCATATTTCTTAATCTTTGGGCAAGAACATCACACATTTCTGAGATAATAATTTTTATATTGTCTTTAGTATAGTCTTTGAATAATATTTGACTATGACTTATTGATTTTTCTTTAGGAGGTTCTTTCCAATCGTTAATTAAACTCAAATCAATACCATTGGCATGATTCCATAATTCTTCGCCAATTATTCCAAACTTTGCTTTTAATTTATCTTTTGGAAAGTTAGCTAATTGTCCAATATTATAAATCCCTAATAAATTTAATTTTTTTTCTGTTCTACTACCAATTCCCCATACTTTAGAAAGAGGGGAGATTTTCCATAATTTATTTTGAACATCTTGATAACTCCATTTTGCAATAAAATCTTTATTATTTTTAGCATCCAAATCCATTGCAACTTTAGCTAGAAAAATATTAGGCCCAATGCCACATGTTGCATATAGACCAGTTTTTTCTCTAACTTTTTCTAAAATTTCTTCAGCTAGTTCATAATCAGTCTTTTTATATAGTTTTAAATAATCTGTAACATCTAAGAAAGCTTCATCTATTGAATAAATATGTAAATCTTCTTTTGAAATATAATCTAAATAGACATTAATTACTTCACTAGATTTTTTAATATATAAATTCATTCGTGGTTTTGCAGTAATATATTTTATTCCCTGTGGTATTTCAAAAACTCTTCCTCTTGACTTAATACCTAAATCTTTTAAATAAGGAGTTATTGCTAGTGTTATAGCGCCTTTACCTCTTTTAGCATCTGCAACTACTAAAGGAGTAGTAAACATGTCTAAATCTCTTTCAATACATTCACAGGCAGCAAAAAAACTTTTTAAATCAATACATAAGATATTTCTGGTTAACACACTATCACCAAACTTTCGTTCGTATTAAGTATACTAGTTACTTGAAAAAAATTCAATATACAACTTTAACCAAATAATGGTTTTGTAAATTGAATATAATGATATAATAAGAAGAAACATTTTTAATCGAGGTGTAAAATGATAAAAGAAGTAAAAAAATTAGTAAATGATTTAATGATTGGAAATGATAATGGACATGGTTGTGATCATGTAGATAGAGTTTATAAATTAGCGATTAAATTTGCTAAACAAGAATCAGCAAATATGGAAGTTGTTTCGCTTGCGGCATTACTTCATGATGTAGATGATTATAAAATTGTCGGTATAGAAAAATCTGTTAAGTTACTTAATGCTAAAAATATTATGAACAAAGTTAATATTAAAAAAGATATCCAAGAACATGTAATAAGCATTATAAGTTCCATGGGATATAATAAATATTTATCAAACATTAGACCAACAACTTTAGAAGGAGCAATTGTTTCTGATGCTGATATGTGTGATGCCATAGGTGCCAACGGAATTATCAGATCATTAATGTATGCAGTAAGTGATAAAGGAAATGGTAGAATTTTTGACAAAGATATATATCCAAATATAAACATCACAAATCATGAATATAATGCTGATAATACAACACATGATACCGATGGATTTATTAATCATTTTTTTGAAAAATCTTTAAAATTAAAAAATATTATGTTAACAGCAAGTGGTGAAGAAGAAATTATTAAAAGGCATAACTTAGTTGTAGAATTCTTATATCAATTTTTCATAGAAGAAGATGTTCCAGAGTGGATAAATTTTTTAAACGGTTTTTTACAAAAAGAGGAAGAATTGATTTACAAGAAAAAATAAAAATCCGTTTAAATAGGTCATATAAATTTAAAAATGTAGTATAATTGTTTTGAGAAAGTTTTAATCAAGAAGGGTGTAGTGACTATGATTAATTTTTTTAAAGGTATTATTGGTGGTATCGGGAATATAATTCCTGGTCTTAGCGGAAGTGCATTACTAATTATATTTGGTATATATAAAGATTGTCTTAATGCGATAACGGAAATAGTAAAATTTAAAAATCTAAAGAAAAATATTTTATTTTTAATTCCTATTGCACTTGGTATAGGAATAGGTACTGTATTATTTGGCAATATTTTATTATTCTTTTTAGATAAATGGCCGATGGCAACATCATATGGATTTTTAGGTTTTATTATTGGAACACTACCATTGTTATTTAAAGAAGCAAATAAAGAAGGATTTAAAAAAAGATATCTTATTCCTTTAATATTTACACTTTTAATTGGTATAGCTTTGATACTATTTAAAAATGCAGAAGTTATGCAAATGGACTCAATTAGTTTTGGACAAAGTGTAATATTAGGTTTTGTTTTAGCATCATCTACTATAATTCCCGGAATAAGTAGTACAGTTTTATTAAGTATTATTGGAATGTATGATGTTTATTTACTAGCGATAGCTAAAATTGATATCATAACTTTAATGCCAGCTGGAATTGGTTTTGTAGTTGGAGTTATATTCTTTGCTTTTATAATCAACTTTTTTATGAAAAAACATTATGGTTATACATATTATTTTATAACAGGATTTGTAATTGCTACAATACCTGCAGTAGTTCGAGGTAGTCTTGGATTTAATTTAGATTCGTTTATAGCAATCATAATTGCTATAATAACATTTACATTAACTTATCGTATAGGGAAAATAAGTGCTAAAGAAAAGATGGAAAATAGTTAAAAATAGGTAATTCCACTGGACTTTATATTTTATTATGATACAATTTATTTATAGGAATAGCGTGGTGAAATAATTATGTTTTGTAAAAAAATCGTAAAAAAACCAACAATTATTCGTTTAATCTGTAAACAAAGTCAAACATAGTTTTTTAATTGTGTCTGACTTTTTATTTTAATTAATTTTATAAGGAGAGAAGTATGCCTACAACTGAAAAAGAAAAATTATATTATTATAAAATAATAGCATTAATATTAAAAAGGTGGAATTTTAAAGAAATAGCAAGATCTGTTAACATGAATCTTAATGAACTATTAGAATTTATGGAAGCTAATGAAATAGCGACTAAAGCAAAAGTTCCACTTCATGTTGATGAAGGAGGACCAAGATTAATTTATAAACATCAGGAATACAACAATCATACAATCAACACTTCAAACAAAGACATCCGTTTAATGTTTACTTCGGATTGGCATTTAGATCATGTTGATGATCTTCCAGAATTAAAAGAAGCGGCTTATGAATTAGCAAATAAAAAAAATGTTGATAAAATTATCCACTTAGGAGATTATCTTAACGGTCCTAATACGATAAAATCTAATAATGGATATTTATCAAAACAACAACAAAGACGTATTAAAAGATACCGTACTGGAACATTAGAAGGGGCATTAGAACGTTTAAAAGAACTACATTGTCCTGACATAGAGCATTATTTTATTACAGGGAATCATGATTTAGAATTTTTGCCCCACGATTCTGTTAATATAGGTGAATTAATTCAGAGTAGTTGTAAAAACAGTAAATTTCTAGGAGATTGTTTAGCATATTTAAATATAAACGGCTTTAGAATAACATTATCTCATGGTAATTATGAAAGTATAAGGGACAATTATAAGTATTTAGACTTAATAAAATTAAATAAGCAATTTAGTTATTTAACAAAAAATAATCCCCATATTATTGCACAAGGACATTTTCATTTTGGACAATTACCGTCTAATGATAAATTACAGATACCTTGTTTGAAAAAAACTCAAAACTATCTAAATAGAAATAAATATGGTTTTCCAGGTGTTGTCTTTCTAAATGTCTATCCAGAAAAGAAAGAATTTCAAATTGAATATGAGGCTGTTTATTACGGAGAAGAAGAAATGGTTATAAAAAAAGAATATAAAATAAAAAGATAAATGTAATAGAAAAGGAGTAGTAATGATAGTTGAAGAATATGAAAATTTATGTGTAATTGTAATGAAAAATTGTCAAGAATTAGGGGCTCAAGTTAATAAAGAACTTAAAAAAATCAGAAAAACTCAAAAAAATTATCTAATTGAAATAGATGAAGTAAGATTTAATAATACTGAGGGTAAAATTAAAATTAACAGTTCAGTTAGAGGTAAAGATGTATTTATTTTATCAGATATAGGAAACTATAATTCTACTTATATGGCTTACGGTAAAAAATATTATATGGGTGCAGATGAACATTTTCAAGATATTAAAAGATTAATATCAGCTATAAGTGGTAATGCAGAGCGAATACAAGTATTTATGCCGTTATTATATCAATCGAGGCAAGATAAAAGAAAAGGAAGAGAATCACTAGATTGTGCTATTGCGTTAAAAGAGTTAGAAAATATGGGAGTCAAAACTATTATTACGTTTGATGTTCATAATCCTGGGATTGAAAATGCAATTCCATTAACATCTTTTGAAAATTTTTTCCCAACTAAAAACATTTTATCAAGTTTTATAAAAGAAAATCAAATTGATTTTGAAAAACTAGTAGTAATATCACCAGACAAAGGAGCTATGGAAAGAGCTATTTTTTATGCCAATATGCTAGGTAGTGATGTTGGGATGTTTTACAAAAGAAGAGACTTTTCAGTATTAGTCGATGGTAGACATCCAATTGTTGAACATAAATACTTAGGTAAAGAAAAAGAAAATTTAGAATATATAATTGTCGATGATATGATTGCATCTGGTGATAGCATGATTGATGTTCTAAAAGAATTGAAAAAAAGAAAAGCAAAAAATGTTTATGTTATTTCTACATTTGCATTTTTTACTAAAGGAGTAGCTGTTTTTGAGAAAGCCTATAAAGATGGTTTATTTAAAAAAATGTATGTTCCAAATCTAAGTTACATACCAGATGAAATAAAATCAAAATCATGGTTTAAAGAAGTTAATTGCTCGTTGTTTATTGCAGAAATTATAAATACTTTAAATACAAAAAAATCTATTTCACCACTTTTGAATGGTAAATTAGAAATATTCAAAGAAATACAAGCACATAAAGAAATTAAATAAAATATTCTTCTAAAGTAATATTTTTTTTGTATAACTTGCTTGCTAATTCTTTTCCAACAAAACGTAAGTGCCAAGGTTCATATCCGTATTTAGTGATATGAACTTTATTTTTTGGATATCTAACTATAAAACCAAACAAGTGAGCATTATCTTCTATAAATTTAATACAAGTATCTTCCATTTTATATTCTAATAACCAAGTGTTATTTTTAAATTGACAAATATCAATTGCGAGTCCGCTTTGATGTTCTGAATAACCAGGAATAGCAACAAATTTTAAGGTATGGTCAATACCTTTTTCATCAACTATTTCATTAAACAAATTTAATTGTTCATCAAAACTTCTATAAGCACTTTCAATATCAATTATAAAATTGTTATTTAAAGCATAGTCTTGTAGTAATTTAAATTGTTTATAAGTAATATTCTCTACAAATAAATCTCCACAATATTTAGATCTACCTATAATAATTTCAAAATCTTCTTCTTTTTCAAATTTATTTTTTTTGTTAATTAAAATTTCATATCTTTTCATATTTAAGTATATTAATTAACATCAATAATTATCAAGAAAACTAGTATATTTTCCATCTTTTTTATAACTGATTATGTTTTCTAAATTAATATTTTCTACACTTTTAAATATATTTTTTTCTATATAGGGATTTGTTTTTCTTAAATCATTTATTAATGCTTTAATTTCTTCTCGTTTAGAAGCGCCTGCTTTATTTTTTTCAAGAGGACAAGCACAATGAATAAAATTTAAATTATTATACTTCTGCCATGCTAAAATATCATATTCTTTTACTAAATAAAGTGGTCTAATTAGCTCCATATCTTTATAATTTTGACTATGTAATTTTGGCATCATTGTTTTAATTTCAGCACTATAAAACATGGATAACAAAATTGTTTCAATTACATCGTCAAAATGATGACCTAAGGCAATTTTATTACATCCTAATTCTTTTGCTTTAGCATATAAATGACCTCGTCTCATCCGCGCACATAGATAACAAGGTGCTCCTTTATCTAGTGTTTCTATATAACTAAATATTTCAGCTTTAAAAATAACTACATCCAAATCAAATAATTTTATATTTTTTTTAATAACATTTAAAGTCTCATCAGAATAACCTGGATCCATCAAAATAAAAGAAAGTTTAAAATTTATCTTGCCATGTCTTTGTAACTCTACTAAACATTTTGCTAATAAAAATGAATCTTTACCACCAGAAATACAAACAGCAATATGATCATTATCTTCAACAAAATTATATAAATTTACTCCCTTTGTGAATTTACACCAAATATTTTTTTTGAATTTTTTAATTATACTTTTTTCTATTTCTTTGACATCTTTCATATGTAATCCCTCTAATTCGTAATAATTTTATCAAGTAAAAAGAATAATCGCAAGAAATATAATATTCCAAATATTTATTTAGGTGTAGGTGAAATCAATATTTCTTTTTTTGTTTCGTGCATAACATACTTATAGAAAGGATGTAAAATGGAAAATTCAAACTCAAGACTTTTTCCTTGCGAAAAACCATTAGGTTTATATATTAATGGTATTGTAGGTCCAACAGGTCCAACGGGAGCAACAGGTACAGATGGTGAAATCGGTCCAACGGGTCCAACGGGAGCAACAGGCACAGACGGTGAAATCGGACCAACAGGTCCAACGGGAGCAACAGGCACAGACGGTGAAATCGGACCAACAGGTCCAACGG
>CAYUEQ010000005.1:11767-30074 GCA_964443805.1 uncultured Muribaculaceae bacterium | reverse complement strand
CTCCTACATTACATAGACTGGGTATTCAAGCTTTTGAACCAAAACTTATTGGTGGTAAAGCAATAAGACTACATCCGCTTGTCTGTCCAGCATTTAATGCTGACTTTGACGGAGATCAAATGGCAGTCCATGTACCTTTATCAGAAGAAGCAAAAGCTGAAGCAAGAATATTAATGTTAGGTGCTAATAACATCCTAAACCCTAAAGATGGGAAACCTATTGTTACTCCATCACAAGATATGGTACTTGGAAACTATTATTTAACTTTAGAAAAAGCTGGATTACCTAATGAAGGTAAAGTATATAAAAATTCATCAGAAGCTATTATGGCTTATGAACGTAGAGAAGTTACTGTTCATACAAGAATTTTAGTACCAGTTAATAGTTTTAAATATAAATTATTTACTGAAGAACAAAAAAATAGTTATTTAGTTACAACACCAGGGAAATTAATATTTAATGAAATATTACCAGATTCATTCCCATATATTAATGAGCCTAGTAAAATTAACATAGAAGGAATAACGCCTAATAAATATTTCTTACCATATGGTACAGATATTAAAAAAGTTCTTAGCGAAACACCTTTAGTAGATCCTTTTGGTAAAAAAATATTAGAACAAGTAATTGCTCAAGTATTTAAAAGATATAAGACAACTGAAACATCTCTAATGCTTGATAAACTAAAAGATTTAGGATTTAAATTCTCAACATCGGCAGGACTAACTGTATCGATGGCAGATGTTAAATTAAGTCAAACTAAGGAATCGATTATTAAAGAATCAAAAGAACAAGTTGATAATATTGAAAAACAATTCAGAAGAGGTCTAATTACCGAAGAAGAACGTTATCAAAACGTATGTACTATCTGGGGAGATGCCAAAGATCAAGTCCAAAAAGAAATGACACAGATGAGTAAAAGTGATAATGAAAACCCATTATTCTTAATGATGAACTCAGGTGCACGTGGTAATGCTTCGAACTTTACACAACTTGCTGGTATGAGAGGGCTTATGGCTAAACCTAATGGTGAAACTGTTGAGATTCCAATCATATCAAGCTTTATCGAAGGATTAACAGTATCAGAATTCTTCTTATCTACACATGGTGCTAGAAAAGGTAGTGCGGATACTGCTCTAAGAACAGCTGACTCTGGTTATTTAACAAGAAGATTAGTTGATGTATCACAAGATATAATTGTTAAAGAAAATGATTGTAATAGTATTGCAGGTCTTGAAGTTGAAGATTTTGTTGATGAGAAGAGTGGTTCAGTAATCGAACCATTAGCAGAACGTATCTTAGGTAGATACTCAGCTAAAAAAATCATTCATCCCGAAACTAAAAAAGCTATCTTAGATAAAGATACTATGATTAATGAAAATGATGTTAAAAAGATTATTGATGCAGGAATTACAACTGTTGAAATAAGAAGTGCACTTACTTGTAAAACTCCAGGTGGTGTATGTCAAAAATGTTATGGTAGAAACCTTGCTACTGGTAACTTAGTTGAAACAGGTGAGGCAGTAGGTATTATGGCTGCTCAATCAATTGGTGAACCAGGAACTCAATTAACCATGAGAACATTCCATACAGGTGGAGTTGCAAGTGGTGAAGATATAACTCAAGGATTACCAAGAGTTGAAGAACTATTTGAAGCAAGAATTCCAAAAGCTAAAGCAACTATTGCTGAGGTAAATGGTAAAGTAGCAAGTATTGATGAAGCTAAAGGAGTTCATAAAATAGTTGTTGAAAACGATGTAGAAGCACGTGAGCATACAACAGCATATGGTATCAAGGTACGTGTTAATGTTGGAGATACAGTTATTGCTGGTGAACAACTAACGGAAGGGTCTATCTCTCCTAAAGAATTATTGTCAGTTACTGATCCAATTACAGCTCAACAATATATATTAAAAGAAATTCAAAAAGTTTATAAATCACAAGGTGTAGATATCTCAGACAAACACGTTGAACTAATTGTAAAACGTATGATTTCTAAAATGAAGATTATAGAACCAGGTGATACTGAATTTGTAGCAGACTTAACAATATCATTAAAAGAATTTACTGAAGGAAATAAACCGGCAATTCTTGCAGGTAAAACTCCAGCTACTGGACGTCCTGTAATGCTTGGTATAACAAAATCATCATTAGAAACAGATTCATTCTTATCTGCTGCATCCTTCCAAGAAACAACTAGAGTATTAACAGATGCCTCATTAAAAGGTAAAAAAGATATGTTAAAAGGGTTAAAAGAAAATGTTATCATTGGTAAATTAATCCCAGCTGGAACAGGTGCTAAAGAATATAGTGATATCGATATTATTCTGGAAAAAGAATTTCTAAGTGACGAACCAAGTGAGTTCTTAGAAGAACAATTTCTAGATGATAAAAAAGCAGAAGCATAAAAAAATATCTATGAAAATAGATATTTTTTTTATTTATAATGCTTTCCTTTTTTCGTTTGCTTTTAGAATAGATTTTATATAAATGTTCCCATTGATTTTACCACTTGTATTTGTTAATTCCATATAGCCACCATTACCTCTTCTAGTTTTATAAAAACTATCAAAATATGTTTTAGCAATATGATCATTAAGTTTGATATATCCTTTTTCTAATAAACGTTCTGCTACGAATATATCTTCTTTATTATTTAAATAGTAATATCCAGGATCTGGTGCTAATAGTACTAATTTTCTTTCTGAATTAATTAAATATTTTGATAGATGACAATTTTCTTTTAGAAAAAATTGACTATAAGTAGGATCTACTAAATAGATATTATCTTCTAAAATAACAACTAGTATAGAATGACCGACAACATCATTACCTAAGATATCTTGAGTCTCTAAATAAACTATATCAGCAGCTAAATCTGTTTTTTTTAATATCTTTCCAAGTTTGTTTCTAACAAGATCGCATTTATTAGTTAAGGGAGTATTTTTAATATCTAAACTTATTAAATTATCATAATTAAGTTGTAAAAAAGATAAGTAAATAGCTTTTTCAATTAATTCTTCTATACCATTGTTTTTATTTTCACTAAGAAATTTAGGTTCAAAATCGATGATGTATTTGTTATTCATTTTTATATCTCATAACTTTTTGACTATTTGTATAATCTATAAAATATGCTTCTATATTTGTTAACTCCTTTTTAAAATTATTTAGTATTGCAATTGTAAATAATTCTTCACCATCATAATTATTAATAGTATTAATTATTGCGTTTTCAAATAAATGTTTTAAAAACTCTTTTTCGACAGTGTTATCTATTAGCATCTCTTCATTTAATAATTGTAGATAAGGTTCTTTACTATCTTTAATCCAATTTTTGTATTTAGGCAATATTGAGTTTAAATGTTTCATATGATTTTCAATAACGTTTATTTCTAAGTCGATATCTCCATTTTGTACTTTTAGTGCAATATAGTGATAAGCTTTATTCCTTATGCGTAATAATATTTTTGTGTATAAATTTTGTTCATAGTCGATGTTTTTATAATTATCAACTATATAGTTTACTAAGTCATTATAATCTTCTTCTCTATCGAAGAAAACTCTAAAGAAATTTAACATAGAAACTAATTTCTCTCTATTTATTTTTTTTCTAGTAGTATCTTTTTTATGTCTTTTTTTCATAATACACCTCCAAATACAGATTTAGTGTTTATTATTGTAACATATAAAGTTAAAATGTAAAATAAATTATTTTTATGACAAATTAGTATTATCCTATGATACAATTATTAAGGAGAGATACTATATGAATGAAACAATTAAAAACGTTTTAAAAAAAATAGAATCAAACGGCTTTGAGGCTTATGTTGTAGGTGGGTTTGTACGTGATCATCTGCTTGGGATACATACAAATGATGTTGATATCTGCACAAACGCTTTACCTAAAGATATTGCCAAAATGTTTCCAGAATCAAAAATTAGTGATGTTTCATATGGTTCTGTAAATCTTATAGGTTCTAAATATAATTTTGATATAACTACTTATCGGGAAGAATTAAAATATTCTAATCGTCGACCAACTGAAATAAAGTATGTTGATAATTTATTAACTGATGTCAAAAGAAGAGATTTTACTATAAATAGTCTTTGTATGAATAAAAAAGGGGAGATACTTGATTTACTAAATGCAACATCTGATATTAAGAATGGTGTTATAAGAATTATAGGTAATTCTGATGACAAATTAAAACAAGATCCGCTTAGAATACTTAGAGCGCTTAGATTAGCTATTACTTTAAATTTAACGATTGAAAAAGTAACTTTAAAAAAGATAAAAAAACATGCAAAATTAGTTAAGAAATTATCTTATAATAGAAAATTAGAAGAACTAAATATTATATTAAATTCTTGTAATGCTATTTCTGGCTTAAAGTTATTAAAAAGTTTGAATATTTTAAAACACTTAGAAATTTCTTTTCCTAAAAATATTATTTATGTTGATAGTGTTCTTGGAATGTGGAGTCAATTAACCTTTTCTCCTAATTATCCATTTACCAAAAATGAACTAAATAATATAAAAAGAATAAGAGAAATAGTTAGTTATGGTAAAATAGATTATAATGTTTTATTTAAGTACGGCTTGTATGATTCTTTAGTTGCTGGTAATATATTAGGAATAGATAAAGAAACAATTAATTTGAAGTTCAATAAATTACCTATTCATACATTAAAAGATATAAATATTACCTCTAAGGAGATAATAGAACTTTTAGATATAAAGCCATCAGTTCTTATAAAAACGATATATAAAGACTTAAAAAGAGCTATATTTAATGAAGAAATAATTAATGATAAAGAAATAATAAAAAAATATATTAATGATTATAAAGGGAAGTGGTTAAATGAAGAAAGAAGTAGAAATAATATTAAATAGTTATGATATGAAAATATCAGATTTAATGATTAAAGCTATTATAGGAATGAACTTAAGTTTAAATGAATTTATTATTTTAGTTTATTTTTATAATGATAAAGATAAACTGTTTAATCCACAAGAAATCAGTAAACAATTTGACTTCAAAGAAAATGATACTATTGAAGCTATAACGGGTTTAATAAATAAAAAATTAATAGTAATAGAAACAGGTAAAGATCAATATGGAAAGATAGTTGAAAAAATTAATATTAAAAATTTACATCAAAGGATGATTAAATATATTACTGAAGATACTAAAAAGAAATCTGAAACCAATATTTTTGAAAAATTTGAGAAAGAATTAAATAGAATGTTATCTCCAATAGAATATGAAATTATTAATGCTTGGTTAGATAATAAAATACCTGAAGAATTAATAGTTGGAGCATTAAAAGAAGCAGTTTATAATGGGGTTAGTAATTTAAGATATATTGACAAAATCATTTATGAATGGAACAAAAAAGGTTTTAAAACCTATGAAGATGTTAAAACTCATTTAGTTAAAAAAGATGATAAGAAGGCTCCAGAATTATTTGATTATAATTGGTTAGATGATGAAGAGTAAAGAATTATTAGAAAAATTAAATATAATGGTCCCTAATCCTCAAATAGAGCTTAATTATGAGAAAGATTATGAATTACTCATTGCAACCCTTTTAAGTGCTCAAACAACTGATAAAAGAGTTAATTTAGTAACAAAAGAGTTATTTAGTAAGTATGATATTTTTAGTTTAGCTACTGCAGATATAAAAGAAATAGAAAGAATATTAAGACCAATTGGAACATATGTAAAAAAAAGCAAATTTATTATAGAAGTTGCTAAAAGATTGATTAATGATTATGAAGGAAAAGTTCCAAATAATAGAGAATATCTAGAGTCTCTTCCGGGAGTAGGTAGAAAAACAACTAACGTAGTATTATCTAATTTATTTAATGTGCCAGCTATTGCTGTAGATACACATGTATCAAGAGTATCAAAAAGATTAAATATAGCTTCATTAACTGATAGTGTTGAAATAATAGAAGATAAATTAATGGATTATTTACCTGAAGAAGTATGGTCGAAAACTCATCATCAACTTGTTTTATTTGGCAGATATATTTGTAAAAGTAGATCACCTGAATGTAGTCGTTGTTTATTGAAAGATAAATGTAAGTATTATGAAAGCAGGAGTAAAGAGTGGGAAGAAAAAAATTAATAATTATTGTTATAATATTTATTATAGGTATTTCTATTCCTTTTTATTTTATATATCGACCAAATACTTTTGGAGAGATAAATTTATTTTATTTTGACTTATTGGAAAAAGATATAAAAGAGTTAGAAAATACTATGAATGATATAACAAATAACTGGATTGAATTAAAAGAAATAATAGGTAATGATAAACCATTAAAAGAAACGTATAACTTAATTGCTAAAGATATAAAAAATTGTTACTCACTAGCTACAGATAAAGATAATTTAAGTGTGTTAGGTTTTAAAAATAAAAGATATATGACTGATAAACAACTTGATGCATTAAATGATAGAAAAAATTGTCTAAAAGATTTTGATAAATATCAAGAAAGTAAGTTAAGTGAAGATACTAATCTGGATGAAAGATTAAAAGCTCAAATAGAAATAATAATAGATTATGAAGAAGAAAATAGTTATTCTAACTTTACTGCATTATTACTTAATGATACAAAAACAATTAATAAGATGGTAAATCTATCTAGATGGTTAGAAATTGAATATAATACCTACAAATAAAAAGATCTTAATCAAGATCTTTTTTAGTTAACTTTTAAATTATATGTAAATGTAGGTGGTGAGGAGATATTAATATCTTTACATGATATTATTGAAAAAGTTATTGTGTATTTACCTGCTTCTAAATTTCCATTGACTGTTGTATCTCCTTGTTTAATTTCAGTAGAAGTAGTACATGAATTTATAATGTTGTCGCCGCTATTATAATGTATTCCTTTGATAGCAGGGGGATGATCTCCTTTGTAAATTGTAATTGGATTTGTATCGTCAGTATCTATATATATATCCCAATTACCAGAAGGAACTGGATTAGTAGGGGTGATATTAATTGAAGTTTGAACGCCAGATGAACCACCACTATTTGAACTATAAGCAGTTTTAACAACGAAAGTATATGAGTTTTCTGTACCACTTACAGTATATTTAAACTCTGAATTTTCAGTAAAACCAAGATGAGTTAAAGTATCATTTTGTTTTAGATAAACATTATAACCAACATTAGATGCAGTTGTACCATTATTTTTAATTATTAAATTATAGTATCTCATAGCATCTTTGTTATAATTAGCACCATAATATTTTTTTAAAAAATCCATATTAATAGTATTTGTATTTTTTACTTCTTTCCAACTCAAAGTAACATTATTTCCAGAGTTAGTAGCATTTAATTTAGTTGGATTTTCTAAACCTAGATATTTAGGTGATACTTCAGTTGGTTCCGTTCCTGCTTTAAAGTATTCATAACCTCTTAGATTTTCTGGAGTACCTGCACTAGGTTTTAATGTCGGTGCCGTGCCAATTTCATATTCAGCTTTAACTACACCTTTTGGAACACTCCATTTACTTCCAGTATTTAATATATCTTTAGCTAGAATTTGAGCTATTTTTCTTCTTACATTTGCACTGCCCAACATAGTAATATAGTATCCTTTTTCGTTTTCTTTATAACCATACCACATTGATATTGAATAGTCTGGAGAGTACATATTGGCCCAACTATCCATAACGGTTGATCCCGGATATCCATAGTCTTTTATTGCTTTATTATCCATAGTAGAAGTACCAGTTTTACCAGCAACCTCAGTATTGCCAACACTTAATCTTCCTAAAATATTACTATCAATAGCATATTTTAACATGTAGTTCATTAAGAATGCTGTTTCTTCACTTATTATTTGAACTTTTTCTGGTTTATGTTCATAAGTCCTTTCGCTTTGACGATAGACGACTTTAGTAAACGAATAAGGTTCAATATATTGACCACCACGTCCATAGACTGCAAATGCTGCTGAAAGTGTGACAGGGCTTGTTCCATTAAATCCACCAACAGCTGCTGATTCATATAAATGTTTTCCATAATCTATCCCATAACTATGAACATGATCTGCAAGATCTTTTTTATCTAATTGATGAAAAGCTTGAAGAGCAGGGATGTTACGTGATTGTGCTAAAGCTTGTTTCATTGTCAAAGTTCCATTATATGAATTATCAGCATTAGTAAATGAAGTTCCATCATTATATGTATAAGGGACATCATAGAAATAGGCCGCAGGAGAAGAATTGTTTAACTCTATTAACGGAGCATAATCAAAGAAAGGTTTTGCTGCTGATCCTGGATGTCTTTTAATTTGAGTAGCTAAATTACCTTGTCTTTCTCCAACTCTGTTTCTACCAGCACCAATTGCAACTATAGAACCATCTTTAGTATTTGTTACTGCTGATGACCATTGAACTACATCGTTGACAAATTCATATGAGACACCATTAGTAACATTATTAATTACATCTTGTATTTTTGGATCCATTGTTGAATATATGCTCATTGGTATTATGTATGGGTCATTACCAGTCTTATCTAATACATCTTCAACTACTGTATCGACAAAAGCTTGGTAAATATTCTTTTCTGTTTTATTAGATTTTAACAGAGATTCAACTTTAACATTTTCAGCCATATCTCTTTCTTTTTTAGTTATATAGCCATGTCTTACCATTAAATTTAATACATTTGATCTTCTCTTTGTTGCAGCTTCTGGATTGTTATAAGGATTAAAGGTGTAAGGTGCTTGGAATAAACCAGCTATTAATGAGGCTTCAGCTAAATTAATTTCACTTATTGATTTCCCAAAATATTCTTGGCAAGCCGCCTCAACTCCATATGAATAATTTCCTAAGTAAGGAGAATTGACATAAAACTCAATTATTTCTTCTTTAGTAAAATTCTTTTCTATTTTAAAAATTGACATATATATATCAGTAAATTTTCTTATTATTCCTTCAATACCACGCGATTCAGTTGTTGTAAAGGCATTCTTAGAGACTTGCATTGTTAAGGTAGAAGCACCACCAGCACTTTTATTTCCTGCGAGTTGTCCTAACCCAGCTTTTGCGAATCGAGCGATATCAAAACCATTATGTTGAAAGAACCTAGAATCTTCAACCGAGATTAAAGCATCAACGAATACTTGTGGCAGTTTATCATATGTAACTAACTCTCTATTTTCGGCTCCAATTTTAGCAAATTCCTTCCCATTGGTATCATATATAATAGTTGATTCTTTTTCATATAAACGGCTTGGGGTAAATTTAGGTGCAAATATTATAATATAAGTTGTACCTAAAATAATAATAGACATAAACAGTATTAAAAAAATCATTAAAGCTATTAAAATAATATTTTTCTTATCTTTTTTATTTTTATTCTTAGATTGTTTATTTTTTTTAAGTACCGATCTTCTAGTTATTTTTTTCTTCCTTTTTTCTGGAACTCTTTTTTTAGTTGCCATAAGTTCACTCTCCTTTAAAATATAGTTTATCTATTATTTTTAAATAATCAATTGTAGGATTTAATCTTTCTTTTAATAAAAAACCTTTTTCTTTTATATAATCATAGGGAATAGATTTTCTTGTATTTGTATCGATAAAATCAATAAAATCTTCTCCTCTAATTAAATATATGAAACTATTCATTTTAATTATAATAAATACTATCCCCTGATGTTCTAATACTCTTCTTATGTGTTGTATTTGATGAGGATGAATATTACTTAAGGGAAAAGAAGTTTTATTTTTTGTTTCCTTTGCTTCAAAGTCAATATATTTTCCTCTATATAATCCATTATAATCTAATGTCGACGGAGACTCAAAGTATCCCTTATTGATAATTTTCTTTTTATTATGATATTTTACTTTAACTACTCCTATTGGAGTTGGTTTTTTGTATATTACTGCTATATTATTTATTAAATAGTATCGATTGCTTTCATTAAGCATTGCTTCTAATGCCATTCCCCGATTTTTATGCAAGGAGAAAGACTTATATTTCTTTTTAACGTTAGAAGGATATAACATTTATATCACCAAACATATTATATAATATATCTTTAATTTTATCAAAATTAATTAGATAAAACCTACAATATTTAACATATATTGTCGAAAGTAATGCTGATTATCTTAAAAAGTGATATTCTCCATAACAGAAAGAGGGATATATATGAGAGTTGATTATTTTATTAATAAGATGATAGATGAATTAAGTACTGCTCATTTCAATTTTAAAACTAAAGAAGAAAAAAAGTATTAAGATGCATTTACTTGACAAATTACGCCTAAAAACTTATAATTGACTTTATAAGAAGGGTGATTTGTATGCATAATGATCGAATTTATTTAACACCACAAGAAATATTGAATAAAGAGTTTAAAGTTGATGCTAGAGGATATCGTCCACAAGAAGTAGATAAATTTTTAGACATGATTATTCGTGATTATACAGAGTTTGTATCTGTAATTAAAACTCAAGATAAGAACATTAAGGATTTAATTGATGATAATAACAAACTTAAACAAGAAATTAGAGAATTAAGAATAAAGCTATCGACTGCAGAAGAAACAACGAGTGAAGCTCGAAGTGGAAGTGTTAGTAATGTTGACCTTCTTAGAAGAATTAGTCGACTTGAGAAAGCTGTATTTAGAAAAGAATAATATCTTAGATAAACGCTGCTAATATTAATTAGTAGAGGAAAGTCCATGCTCGCACAGTCTGAAATGATTGTAGTGATTGCGTATTCGGGAAACAATAACCGATAGTAGGTATAACCTAACGGCTTTGAACTAACCTTAAATGGTTAAAGTAAATATAAAAGTGCCATAGAGACGAGTTATCCGGGAAACTGGATAAGTGGAACGCGGTAAACCCCGTAAGCGAGAAACCCAAATTTAGGTAGGGGAACTTTCGGTAGGAATGAAAACGATCCGAGAGACTTATAATTTTATAGGTAGATAAATGTTTATCACCATTATAAATGGTACAGAACATGGCTTATTAGATATTATTTTTATAATTTAAAGGAGTGAACATACTTTGAACGAAATTGGGCAACTGCTCAGGGAAACCAGAGAAAATGCCGGAGTTAGTTTAGAAGAAGTTAGCGAAGATTTAAATATAAGAAAACTCATCTTAGAGAATATAGAAGATGGTAAAATAGGATCTTTTAAAGACATTTTTGTTTTAAAAGAATATATCCAAAATTATTCTAAATATTTAGGACTCAATGCTGATGAAATAAATGAAAGTTTTAACGAGTATTTATTTGAATATACTTCTAAAATACCTGTTAAAGAAATCGAAAAAAAAGTATTAGAAAAAGAAAAAGAACAAAAAGATGAGAATAAAATAAATTCTCCATATACTGCAACAAAAATAAAATCGAAAAAACATATAACTATTATTGCTATAATTCTATTATGTATTATATTTTTTATAGGAATTGTATGGGCAGTTAAACAAATAGTTATAAGTAATTCTGGTATTACTAGTAGTTCAGTTTATATAAATAAGGAAGGGTAGTTATGAATTTACCAAATAAAATTACAATTACTAGAATTTTTCTAGCATTTATCGTATTAATACTATTAATATTTCCATTTTATCAAATAGATTTTCATTTTCCGACATATTTGGTATTTGGAAAAGTAACTTTAGATTTAAAGTATATAATTGCAGGAGGATTATTTATTATTGCGTCTATAACAGACTTTCTTGATGGATATATTGCTAGAAGTAGAAACCTAGTTACTGATTTTGGAAAAGTAGCAGATGCTATTGCTGATAAAATTTTAGTTAATGGTGTATTAATAGCTTTAGCAGTAAATGGTACAATATCTGTAATTATTCCTGTAGTAATTGTAACTAGAGATATAATAGTTGATTCAATCAAAATGGTAGCGGGAAGTAAGAATAAAGCTGTTTCAGCTAGTAATTTAGGCAAAGTAAAAACTATATTTATGATGGTGGGAATATCTTTAACATTCTTTTCTAATTTACCATTTGAATTAATCAATATAAAAGTATCAGACATATTATTATTATTAGCAACTATTCTTTCAGTAATATCTGCATGTCAATATTTTGCTAATAATAAAGAATATATAATGCCAAAAAATTAAAGTTGTAAAAAAGCACATAATAAAAAGAGTTTTTAGTCTAATTAAAACTCTTTTTTTGTTTAACAATTAATACCAAACAAAAGTTCGAAAAAGTGTTGACATTCCTTTAGCAATGATATAAAATAAAATTGTAATGATTAGAAGAGGAGAAAAGATGAAAACAAAAGATGCTAAGAAAGATCAAGCATTAGATCAAGTATTACAAGATATAGAAAAACAATTTGGTAAAGGTTCTATAATGAAACTTGGTGATAATAAAAATAAAGAAATTTCAGTAACATCAAGTGGATCGATAACATTAGACATAGCATTAGGAGTTGGTGGCTATCCAAAGGGGAGGATAATTGAAATTTTTGGTCCAGAATCTTCTGGTAAAACAACATTTGCCCTTCATGCAATTGCAGAAGTGCAAAAAGCAGGTGGAAGAGCAGCATTTATTGATGCAGAACATGCTCTTGATCCCGTTTATGCTAGAAATTTAGGAGTAGATATTGATGAGTTGCTATTATCACAACCAGACACTGGAGAGCAAGCTTTAGAAATTTGTGAAGCTTTAGTTAGAAGTGAAGCGGTAAATATAGTTGTAATCGATTCAGTTGCAGCATTAGTTCCTAAAGCAGAAATTGAAGGAGAAATGGGAGATTCACATATGGGTCTTCAAGCTCGACTGATGTCTCAAGCGCTACGTAAACTATCAGGTACAATTAATAAAACAAACACAACGGCTATATTTATTAATCAGTTAAGAGAAAAAGTAGGACTTGTATTTGGTAATCCAGAGACAACTCCAGGAGGAAGAGCTTTAAAGTTTTATTCTACTATTCGTTTAGATATACGACGTGCTGAACAAATTAAAATGGGAGATAGTATTATAGGTAACAAAACTAAAGTTAAAGTGGTTAAAAATAAAGTAGCACCACCATTTAAGGTTGCAGAAGTTGATATAATGTATGGTGAAGGTGTTTCTAAATTTGGAGAATTAGTTGACTTAGGTGCAGAAATTGATGTTGTTGATAAAAGCGGAGCATGGTATTCGTATAAAGGAGAAAAAATTGGTCAAGGAAAAGAAAATGCTAAAGAGACATTTAAAAAAGATCCTAAATTAGCATCAGAAGTAGAAAAGAAAATAAGAGAACACTATAGCATTAAAAAGGATGTAATTAGTAAAAAATAAAAGTAATCAAGTATATTAAGTTAGCTTAATATACTTTTTTGTTTAAAAAGAACTACTAAAAAAAACCAACAATGGTTATGTTAGTTTTAATTTTACAATCAGAATAACTAAAAAGCTTAACTGCTTATTTACAAGACCCTGTTGTGTTGGTTCTGAAAAACTCAGTAAATTCTTCTATATATTGGTCAATTCCAATTTGATTTGCTACTTCTTTTTGACCGTCCAGATCATAACTGATGCCATTTGATTTATATCCTGTTACACTTTTTTCATTATAATAAATTGTGATATTCCCCTCGTCAGATTTACAAACTAATTTCTCCGAATTAGCTGCAACAACATAGAAAATTATTGCTGCTAATATAAATATACCAACAACAGCTCCACCAATAATCATTAAAGTTTTTTTCATATGTACTCCTCCTCTTATTAATATAGTATCATACTCTATATATATTACTATATTTTTAAATTGTAAAGTGTAAAGAAATACATGTTTTTCATCTCTACTATTCACTTCTTTACTTTTGTTGAATAGTATGTTAACATACATAATGTTTTAAGGAGAAGTAATATGAAAAAAAATAACATAGGATTAATTATTAAAGATGAAGAAGTACCAAATTCAAAAACACGTAGTATTGAAGTTATAACTAAAAGTGAAGATGATAGCTATTCTATACATAATGTTAAAACAAGATCACAAGCTATTACTGTTGGATCACCAGTTTATTGCCTTCCAGGTGAGAAAAAAACTAAAGTAACACATATGAAACTAAGAAGTGAAAAAAACGATCACGAAGAGCTATTAAATGTTTTATGTGATTATCAATTACATAGATTAGAAGAACAATATAATCGAAAAATGGATGAATTAAATCAAAAGTTTAAAAATGAATATTTTAATACTATCAAAAATAATTCAACTTCGTTATTACATGGAATTGAAACTGTTTGGAAAACTGAAGCATTAAAATTAATAGAGTTTTATCAATTAGAAATGAAAATACTAAAATATAACTTTAATGCAGAAACTAAATTTGAAAACAAACAAAAAAATCCAACTTTAGTCCTAAAAAGATTCTTTTAAGAAATTAAAAGAATTTTTATTTGCTTTTATCTTAAATAATCTTTATAATGAAAATATAGATATTTAAATAAATTAAATTTTCTATAATAAAATGGAGGTAAAAAAGATGAATTTAGATGCATCTTCCATTTTAAACTTATTTATTGGATTGATAGTTGGAGCGATTATTGTTTTAATAATAAATTATATTAAAAATAAAAACTCTGAAAAAAAGGCTGAAAAATTATTAGAAAACGCTAAAAGAGAAGCAGAAAAACATAGAAGAGATTCTATATTAGAATTAAAAGAAGAATCTTATAAGTTAAAAAAAGAAACAGAAAAAGAAATAAAAGAAAAGAAAGCTGAGCTTATAGATAATGAAGAACGTTTATTGCAAAGAGAAAATAATCTCGATAAGAGAGAAGAAACATTGCATCAACGTGATTTATTGTTGGGACAAAAAGATAATAATTTAGAAGCAAAAACAAAAGAAATTCAAGAAAAAGAAGCTAAAATGGACGAATTATTAAAAGAAGAAATGGAGCAATTAGAAAAAATTTCTAAATTTTCCAAAGAGAAAGCTCATGATTTAATCATGAAGAGAGTAGAAAATGAAATTTCCTATGAAATAGCAGATTACATTAGAGAAAGAGAATCAGAAGCTAGATTAATAGCCGATAAAGGAGCTAAAAATTTAATTGTTGATTCTATGCAAAGATATTCAAATGATGTTGCAAGCGAGCAAACAGTGTCAGTAATTGATTTGCCTAATGATGAAATGAAGGGGAGATTAATAGGACGTGAAGGAAGGAATATAAGAACAATAGAAGCAGTAACTGGTGTTGATTTAATAATAGATGATACTCCAGAAGTAATAGTTATTTCTTCATTTGATCCATTAAGAAGAGAAATTGCTAAAATAACAATAGAAACTCTTATAAAAGATGGAAGAATTCACCCAGCAAGAATTGAAGTACTTTATGATAAAGTTCTGAAAGATATGAATGCTAAAATTATTGAACTAGGTAACGACACCTTATATGAACTTGGAATTACAAAAGTAGATCCAGAGATTGTTAAATTAATAGGTAAATTAAACTTTAGAACTAGTTATGGACAAAATGCTTTACAACATTCTAAAGAAGTAGCTAACTTAGCAGGATTACTTGCAGGTGAAATAGGAGAGAATGTTACTTTAGCTAAAAGAGCAGGACTACTACATGATATAGGTAAAGCAATTGATTTTGAAGTAGAAGGAAGCCATGTTGAAATTGGTGTTGATGTTGCAAAAAAATATCGCGAAGATGAAGTTGTAATTAATGCAATTGAATCACATCATGGCGATATAGAAAGTAAATCAGTTATAGCTACATTAATAAATATTGCCGATACATTATCAGCAGCTAGACCTGGCGCAAGAAATGATTCTTTAGAAAATTACATCAAACGTTTAGAACAATTAGAAGAAATAGGAAATTCATTTGCAGGAGTAGAAAAAACTTTTGCAATGCAAGCAGGAAGAGAAATAAGAGTTATTGTTAAACCAAATGAAGTAGATGACACAACAAGTTATAAAATAGCTAGAGATATTAAAAAACAAATAGAAGAAACAATGCAATATCCAGGTACAGTAAAAATAACTGTTATCAGAGAAACTAGAGCTCAAGAAGAAGCTAAATAGAAAAAGGGATCGATATGTTTAATAAAGACAAAGATTTAATACTAAGAATTATGAATGGTGTATTTATATTTTGGCTAGTAATAGCACTCGTATTTGTAGTTAATTCAGGATTAAATTTAATTATGTATCAGGAAAAACTAACTTATCAATCATTTCAAGATTCAGGATGTAGTGAGTATCCTTATTATGAAAAGAAAGAAGAATTTAGTGAAGAGCAATGCAAAGCAGAATATGTATTTTATGAAAGAAATTATGCTGAACAAATAAACCAAAGCAAAGTAAGTTTGTATACTACTTTATTTCAATTAGTATTTGTTTCAGGTACTTTATATATAATTAATAGAAAAAAATAAACTCAAAAAAACAGTTACTAATTAGTAACTGTTTCTCTTACTTCCATTATAACAGGAAAGATTATAGGTCTTCTTCCTGTTTTTTCATTTATAAATGGATTAAGTTCTAAGATTATTTGATTTTTTATATCAACATAATTATATGGTCCTTTTGAAAGGGCATCTTTTACAATACTATCAACTTTCTTTTCAATTTCTTGGATTAAACCAAGACTTTCATTTACTAGGACAAAACCTCTTGTTGTTACATTTGGTTTTAATAATAATTTTCTAGTTAATGGATTAATATTAAGTATAGTCATTAAAATACCATCTTTACTCATCAGTTTACGATCTTTTATAACTGTAGATCCAACATCACCAACTCTTGAACCATCAACATAAACATCTCCACCTGGAACTTCACCAGCATAGATAACTTTTTTATCTGGGGTTAGAGAAAGGACATCGCCATTTTTTAATACAAAAGTATTTTCTCTTTTTACATCACACTCAACAGCTAAATCAACTGCACCTTTAAGCATTCGATATTCACCATGAATCGGCATAAAATAATCTGGTTTAACTAATCTAAATAATAATCTTAACTCATCAGCTTTAGCATGACCTGATGTATGGATATCGGCTAATTCATGATTAGTATAAACTCTAACGCCTTTTAAATATAATTTATTTATTACTCTATTAATCGCCTCAGCATTCCCTGGTATAGGACTTGATGAAAAGACTACTAAGTCATCGGGTAATAATTTTATTTGTCTATGTGATCCGTTAGCTATTCTTGATAGAGCTGCAAGTGGTTCACCTTGAGAACCAGTACAAAGAATACATATTTGATTATTCTTATAATCTTTCGCTTGATTTGGTTCGATAAACATTGTTGGATCATCTAATAATCCGTTTTTTAATGCAACTTTAATATTATTTTCCATACTACGACCAAAGACTAATATTTTACGATTATTCTTTTTACATGTTTCAACAATGTGTTTAACACGGTACATATTAGATGCAAATGTTGCTAATATAATACGTCCTAAGTGTTGAGATATAATATTTCCTAACGCCTCATCTACAATACTTTCACTTTTTGAAAAGCCTTCAGATAAAGCATTAGTACTGTCACTAAGTAATAATCTAACTCCTTCATCACCATATTTAGCTAGTTTGTATAAATCAAACATTGGTCCAATTGGAGTTAAATCAAATTTAAAATCTCCGGTATGCATTATTGTTCCGTTTGGAGTTTTAACTGCCAAACCAAAACAATCGGGTATAGAGTGGGTCATAGATATAAATTCTACTTCAAAATATTTAGTTTTAACTATAGATTCACTAGTAATTATTTCTAAATTATCATATTTAATATTTCTATCCTCTAATTTATTTGTTATTAAATCTGCTGCAATTCTAGGTGCATAGATAACAGGGACGTTAACATGTTGTAATAGAAAGGAGATACCTCCTATATGGTCCTCATGTCCATGTGTTATTAATAACCCCTTTATCTTATTCTCATGTTGCTTTAAAAAAGATACATCCTGGATTACATAATCTATTCCTAATAACTCGTCTTCAGGAAATTTAACTCCTGCATCGATAATAATAATTTCACTTTTGTGCATTATAACAAACATGTTTTTACCTATTTCTTCTAATCCACCCAAAGCAATAATTGATGTGTTTTTTTCATCAAAAAATTTCATTTTATTCCTCATTTCAATTTTATAAAAGCTTTTCAACTGAGATTAATTATACTTTAAATTAGTGTGTTTGTCAATTTTCCCAACAAAAAACATTTAATTATTAAACTAAATGTTTTAAATTTTACTATTCACATGTATAGTCTAAATTTTCAAATAAAGTTTTTAATTGTGGTAAAGT
>CAYUEQ010000005.1:0-11667 GCA_964443805.1 uncultured Muribaculaceae bacterium | reverse complement strand
TAAAGTTTTTAATTGTGGTAAAGTATTTGAGTTGTGAAGTATTATTTCATGATCTTCAATATCAAGTTGTTTAATATCATAAGAATAAGTAGTTATTATTTTGTGGTTGTTATATTCTTCATCACATTTAAAGGCATTATTGTTTTGAGTAATTAATTTCTTTTTAAGATTATCACAAACCTCATCAGCCTTGTGAGCTTCGTTATATGCTTCTGCTTCTAATACATCATAATGCTCTTCTGCTAAACTTGTTTCAATTTCATAATCCATAGTTAAAACTTCGTTTTCTTCATAATTAAATGTGGTCGTAACTTTAGTTGTTATTGTTTTGTAATTTAACTCGTCGTTGAAAGTATGTTTACAAGTAAGTATTTTTTCGCTTTTATTATCACATGCTGTTAATGCTAATGCTAAAAGTGTTACTGTTATGAGATAAATTGTTTTTTTCATATATATCTTCTCCTATCATAATAAGTATAATATTTAATAAAATACTTGTCAACAACACTATTAATGGATTGTTATTTGTAATATAATAGGTAGTAGGTGATATTAATATGGGATTTTTTAATAAATTAAAGTCAATTGTAAATAAAAAAGAAAAAATTGATAAAGATCAAGAAACTATTGAGCTTTATGATAAAGGTTTAGAAAAAACAAGAAAAGAATTCGTCTCAAAACTATCTTATTTAGGTGTTAAATATAATAAAGTAAACGAAGATTACTTTGAAGAGTTAGAAATTATATTAATCCAAGCAGATATTGGAATTAAAACAGTTGTGGATTTTATTGAACGTTTAAGAAAAAGAGTTAAAGAAGAAAATATAACAGATACAGAATATTTAAATGAAGTAATTGTCGATGAGATGTTTATTATTTATGTTGAAGGAGAATCCTTAACTGATAAGATAAATATTCAAGGGGATGGTCCTACAGTTATTTTGATGGTAGGTGTTAATGGTGTTGGTAAAACAACAACTATTGGAAAACTTGCGTATAAATATAAAAAAGAAGGAAAGAAGGTTATGTTAATAGCAGGAGATACATTTAGAGCAGGAGCTGTTCCTCAGTTAGAGGAGTGGGCGAAAAGAACTGATAGCTTATTTTATGGAGAAGAAAACAAAGACCCCGCAGGAGTTATATATGATGGTCTAGTACTTGCTAATGATGAAAACGTTGATATAGTACTAGTAGATACAGCGGGAAGGTTACAAAATAAAACTAATTTAATGAAAGAATTAGAGAAAATCAATAAAGTGATTGGGAGACATGTTGATAATGCTCCTCATGAAACTTTATTAATTATTGATGCTACTACAGGTCAAAATGGAATTCTTCAAGCTAAAGCATTTAAAGAAATAACTAATATAACGGGTATAGTTTTAACTAAATTAGACGGGACAGCTAAAGGTGGTATAGTACTCGCTATCAAAGAAGATGTAAATATTCCAGTTAAATTTGTTGGTCTTGGTGAAAAAGAAACTGATTTAAAACCATTTGATATTGAGAATTATATATATGGATTGTTTAAGGATATGGTTAAAGATGAAAAATAGAATTTATTTGAATGAATTATTTGATTGTTATTATTTATTATTAACAGCAACAGAAGTAAAATATTTTACAGATTATTATAAGGAAGATTTTTCTTTAGCAGAAATTGCTGATAATAATAATGTAAGTAGAAACGCTATTTCAAAAACAATTAAAACAGCAACAGAGAAATTAATAAATTATGAGGATAAACTTAATATATTAAAGAATAGAGTTAAAATATTAGAATTATTAGAAGAAAAAGATTATGAAAAAATAAAAGAAATAATATAAGATAGGTGATAAAATGTTTGATTACATGGGAGATAGAATTAATAAAGCGATAAAAAATATAAGAGGTATGGGAAGAATTACCGATGAAAATATTAGTATTGCGATGCGAGAAATTAGAATGGCTCTTTTAGAAGCAGACGTTAACTATGAAGTAGTTAAAGAATTTATTAAGAATGTAAAAGAGAAAGCTTTAGGACTAGAAGTACATAAATCTTTAAAACCAGATGAACTTTTTATAAAATTAGTTAAAGATGAATTAATTGATTTATTAGGTAGTGATTATGTTCCTTTAAATATTGAAGGTAATCCATCAATTTTAATGTTAGTAGGTTTACAAGGTTCAGGTAAAACAACTACTGCTGGTAAATTAGCTAATTTTTTAAGAAAAAAACAAGCTAAAAGACCGCTCTTAGTTGCTTGTGATATTTATCGACCTGCAGCAATTGATCAATTAGTTGAAATAGGGAAATCACTTGATGTACCTGTATTTACTAAAGGAAAAATTGAGCCAGTTAAAATAGTAGAAGAAGCCTTAACCTTTGCTAAAGAAAATCAAAATGATTATATAATCATTGATACCGCTGGTCGACTACATATTGATGAGGTTTTAATGGATGAATTAAAATCTATAGTAGCACTTGCAAATCCTCAAGAAGTAATTTTAGTTATCGATGCGATGATGGGACAAGATGCAATTAACGTCATTAAAGGTTTTGATGAAACATTAAAACTAACAGGATCGATACTGACGAAAATGGATGGAGATACTAAAGGTGGTGTTGCTTTATCAGTAAGACATCTAACTAATATCCCAATTAAGTTTGTAGGGGATTCGGAAAAATTAGATGGGTTAACTGAATTTTATCCACAGAGGATGGCAGAAAGAATTCTTGGAATGGGAGATATTCTTTCCATTGCTGAAAAAGTAGAAGATGTAATGGATGAAGATGAAGCTAAAGAACAAGCTAGAAAAATGAAAAAAGGAAATTATGATTTAGAAGATTTTCTAAAGAATATGCAACAGATAAAAAAACTAGGTCCTTTAGAAAACATTATAAAAATGTTGCCGGGAGCCAGAAAAATGGGGTTAAACGATGTCAATGTAGATCCTAAAGACATGGCTCATGTAGAAGCAATTGTACTTTCGATGACAAAAGAAGAAAGAAGAAACCCTCAAATTTTAAAAGCTTCTAGAAAACAAAGAATAGCTAAAGGTAGTGGAAGAAGTGTTGCTGAAGTAAATCGATTACTTAAACAATTTGAAATGATGAAAGACATGATGAAAAAAATGAGCAGTGGAAATATGAAACTTCCATTCTAAATACATAAATAGTTGAATGCCCTAACAATTAAAATACTTAAGAATAGTATAAATTAGAAAGGGAAGTGTGTTTATGTATAATCGTTGTTTTGATATGGGTATGGATATGCCAGCTCAAGAACCAATGAAAATCAACATGGATCATAAAAAAGGAATGCATTTTGATCAACATAATATGGGACAATCTTGTCTACCTGGAATAGTTTGTCCACCAATTTATGAACAACCTACAGAAAGAGTTTGTCATCGTGAGATAGTTCATGAGGTACCACATATATGTCCAGTAAATACAAGAATTGTTAATCATCATATTTATCGTCATACTTTTGCTCCATGTTATACTTGCTGTGAAGAAAATATAGCAAGCAATGTATACGAAGGAAATTGTTGTTTTTAATTAAATCTCGCTAGCGAGATTTTTTCTTTGTAATAATTAATTATAAAAAGAATGACAAATTAATTAAAAATTGTTATAATTATAAACAATAGGAGGCAAGTTAAGATGAATGAAGATATGAACAAAATGTTTAAAGTAGAAACAGAAGACGGAGTAACTAGAGATGCTAAATTGCTTTTTGTTTTTGAATTACAAGAAAATGGTAAAGATTATGCAGTATATACTATTCCTGGACCTGAAGAAATGGATAATGTATTTGGTGGAATATTAACTAAGAGTAATGATGGAGAAGCTATTTTAAACGATTTAGAAACTGAAGAAGAAAAAACAATGATTAAAACAGTTATAGATGGTTTAGTTACTGGTGAAATAGCACCATCAGTATAAGAGGGGGATAATATGGAACGCGATAATCAAGAATTAATGAAAGAAATTATGGCAAAGATGAACGATGCCTTAAAAGAAATGGAAGAATTAGTTAATAAAAATAAGGTGGATAGTGTATCTATCGAAGCTGAAGGGTATACTATTACTTTTAAGCTGAAAGAACAAAAAATTAAAAATAGACCAAAAATTAATTTAAAAAAGTCTTTTATAACTTCACTCAATAAAATTAAAAGTTCAAACATTGTTCGAGACACTAAAAAAGTAGTTGCTACTCCTTTTCGTTTTGTAAATAAGAAATGGACTAGTTTAAAAACAAAAACTACTCAAAAACTAGAACGAGGAAAAGATATAAAAATAGCTTTTAAAGAAAGTTATTTAGTGTTTAAGGATTTAGCTAGAAATAAACCAAAAGAGAATAAAGAACAAAAAGTAAACAACAAAAAATCATTTATTAGTAGATTTTCTAAAGAGCAACTAAAAAAACTTAGAGAGTTGTTTAAACCTTTAGATTATGATTATGAAGAATCTCAAAACTTAAATGTAGGAGAAGAAATTAATATAAAAATTGAAGAACAAGAGCACCCAGTTGAATATGTAGAGCCAGATACCAAGAATAACGATGATGTTTTTTCATTTGATGAACAAGAAATAAAGATACCACTTATTGAAGAAAAAGATAAAATAATGACTAATGCAGAACGTTTTAGAATTGAAAAAGAAAAATTACAATTAGAAAAAGAGAAAGCATTAGAGGCTGAGGAAAGAAGAAAGTTTGAAGAAGAAAAAGCTATTAAAGAAGCTCAAGCACGTGAGGATGCAGGTTTAGATATATTACTTCATGATGGAAGTGTAATTGAATTACCAGATTTACAACAAGACTATAAAATCTCGAAATGAGATTTTTGTTTGTCTTAAAGTCAATGATTTGATAAAATGAAGATAGGTGGTAAAAATGAATAATAAAGGATATTCTGCTTTAGAAATAATAGCAATAATAGTAATTGTAGGAATGTTTTCGCTGTTGGCAACAACTAAAATATCTCATGCATTTTCAGATAATCCAGATAATTTATATAAGAGTGAGCAAAAATTAATTTTATCGATAGCTAAGAATTATGGAATGGACCACATAGAAGAGATAAAAGAACATAAAAACTCTCGAACTATATCAATAGATGATTTAGTAGTTAAAGGGTATTTAAATGCTAGTAATGATTCTGGAGACTATTTGGATCCTAGAGATAATAATAGGGTTATGAATGATATAAATATTAAAATTATATATGATGAAGAAAAAGATGAAATAGAAACAAAGATAGTGGAGTAAATTAATGGCTGTAACAAAAACTAATTTTATAAATTATTCAAGATGTCCAAGATATGTTGCATTAGATGAGGTTCATAAAGAGAAGTTAGATGCTGATATAAGTTATGAAGAATATTTACTTTTAGAAAAAGATGAATATATAAAAGAAATTGTAGGAAGCATGTATGAAAGTGATAATAGTGGTGAAGAGCAAGATTTAATTAATGTTGTAGATGAACAATTAGAAGTGCTACTTCCATACTATAAAAGAGTAGAACAATTAGCAGGTATTTTAACAGAAAAGTATTTTAAAGGTAAAACTATCTATGCAGAGTATACTAAAAATCAAGAATGTTTTGATTTTTCTTTAAATGGTATAAGATATCTTTGCTATGTAGATATTTATAACGAAAATGAGCAAGGAATCAATATAATTGAGGTTAAAGCTACAACAAGTAAAAAATATGCTGAATTAACGTATGGAAAAAGGGGAGGAGAAAAGTTCCCGATATTCACAAAAAAAGATAATATTTATAAATTAAATTTATGTGTTGATGATGAAAAAAGTTATTCAGATAAAATAAACAAATTAAAGAATAGGTATTCTGATATAGGAGGATATATTTATGATTTAGCAGTTCAAAGATTTATTATTGAGGGTGAGCTAAGACAAAGTAATAATCCTAATATAAATAAAGTTAATTATTATTTAGCGGTTTTAAATCATGAGTATATATTTGATGGAACCTATGATGGAAATGAAGCCGTTTATAATCAGTCAAAAGAAGGTCATGAAATTATTACTTTTATAGATTTAAATGATATAACTAAACAAATGCAAGAATTGGTTAAACAAGATAGAGTTAACATTGAAAAAAATATTATAAATTCTTCGATAAAAGAACAACCGCTTAAATCTTATTGTGAAAAAGGAAAAAGATCGGAATGTAAATATTTTAAAAAAATATGTAGTTCTAAAATACCTGATTTTAATTCATCGCTAAATTATATCTATAATCAACATGGTTTTGTAATTAATGAACATGGTGATCGTTTAAAAGGTTTAGACTTAATTAATGAAAATTATTTAAAAATGTTAGATATACCACAGGAATGGATAACTAATCCAAATCATCAAATTCAAAGAGAAGCTTTGATGTTTAATAAACCGTATATAAATATCGATAAAATAAAATTAGGGATAAAACAACTTAAATATCCTATCTATCACTTAGATTTTGAAACCTTTCCTTGTCCATTGCCGAGGTTTAAAGGGGAATGGCCGTATATTCAGTCGCCCTTTGAATTTAGTTTACATATAGAAAAAGAACCAGGCAACTGTGATAAAGAAAAAGACAATTATGTATTCTTAGCCAAAACATTTAATGATGAAAGAGAAGAAATGATTAAAGATTTGATTAAATACATTAATCCTAATGACAGCGGAACTCTTTTTGCTCAAAATGTTTCTTTTGAAAAAGGAAGAATTAAAGAGTTAGCTGATATGTTTCCAGAATATAAAGAAGATTTAATGAAAATATATAATCGTGGTTTTGATCTTATCTGGCTACTGCGTGGTAGTAAGGATAATTATCTTAATTGGGGTTTAGAACTTGAAGATGCTAAGAAACTAAATTACTATCATCCTGATTTTAGTGGTTCTTATTCCATTAAGAAAACATTGCCTGTTTTTTCTGATTTAAGTTATCAAGATTTAGAAGTTAAAAATGGGAATGATGCGATAGTAGAATATGCAAGTTATCCATTAAGAAGTAAGGAAGAGCTAATATTAAAACGACAATCTCTTATTGATTATTGCCAACAAGATACTTGGGCAATGGTGGAAATATTAAATAAACTAAGACAAATAGTCAAGTAATTGTATAAAAGTCAAAATATTATGTATTATCTTGAAAATATCTAGTACTATAATAATATAAGGATGTGAGAAATATGATCTATCCATCGATAGACAGATTATTAAACAGAGTTGATTCTAAGTATAGATTAGTTCATATTACTTCTAAAAGAAGTAAACAAATGTTAGAGAACAATCATTTTCAACTTAATGATAGTGAATATAATAACAAAAAAGAATTAGGAAGAGCTTTAGAAGAAATAGAAAAAGACTTAGTTAAAGTTTCTATTTTCTAAAAATTAATATAAACAGTCTTAAACTGTTTTTTATTTGAGTTAATTTCAAATTGAATAAAATAATCATTTTAGTTCCATTATAAAGATGGAGGAATATATGTCAAAGTATAAAGTTGAAATAACAGGTGTTAATACTAATGAGATAAAAGTGCTGAAAAATGATTATATGGTAGAACTCTTTAAAAAATATCAAGCTGGAGACTTAACTGCGAAAGAAGAACTAATAAATGGGAATTTAAAATTAGTGTTAAGTATTTTAAGAAAATTTAGTAATAGAAATTTTAATATGGATGACTTATTTCAAATTGGATGTGTAGGTTTAATTAAGGCTGTTGATAATTTCGATTTAAAACATGAGGTTCGATTTAGTACATATGCAGTTCCACTAATCCTTGGAGAAATAAAAAGATATATCAGAGATAACTCTCCGTTAAGAGTGAGTAGAAGTATAAAAGATACTGCATATAAAATATTAAGATACAAAGAAGAATATATTAACGCTCATGGAATTGAACCATCAAATTCTCAAATATCTAATCAATTAGATATTGAGGAATATGAAATCGCTCATTCTCTTGATTCATTAAAACAACCAGTATCAATTTTCGAACCAATATATAATGATGGTGGTGATCCAATATTATTATTGGATCAAATAGCTGACAAAAAAGAATCATCAACTGATAAAGATTCGTTAATATCATTACGAAAAGCTTTAACTAAAATCAAAGATAGAGAAAGAAAAATTTTGGTTGAAAGATTTATCATCGGTCGTACTCAAATGGAGATTGCACAAGACCTCAGTATTTCTCAGGCTCAAGTGTCTAGAATTGAAAAAAATGCAATAAAAAGCGTTAAGAATATTCTGAAATAATTAAGTATTTGTAAAACTCCACTTTTCGTTAAAGTAGTTTTTTAGTAAAAAAAGAAAAAACGAATTTCAAGTATTTATTGATAGTTTAGCCAAAAAGTGTAAAAAACAAAAAAACAAAAAAACAATATAAAGTAAAAATCAATAAAACGTCAACTAAGTGAAAACGTTTTTTTAACTTTTTAGCGTATTCTAGCCAAGAGGATAAAAATAAAGTAAAAAGTTGTCGTTTTGCTATTGCCTTTTAAAAAAAACAATGAGAGAATGGTTTTACAATGAGAGGTAAATGGTGAGAATAATATGAATAATATTGATGATTTTTTGTTGACTTTGCAAGTAGTAAAGCGAAACGGAAAAAAAGTTGATTTTAATGGGGAAAAAATAGCTATTGCTATAAAAAAAGGTTTTGATAGTGTTGTAATTGAAGATGAAGAAGGAGAAGTAACAAATAAATATACGGCAAAAGATATTCAAAAAATATATCAGGGCGTAATAAAACAAATTGAAAAAGAATATAAAGATAAACCGAGAATTAAAATAGAAGAGATTCAAGACTTAATTGAAGTAGAATTAGCTAAAAAAGGGTATGATGATGTAAATAAATCTTTTTCTGAATATCGTGAACGTCGTCGAGAATCAAGAGAAATGTTCTTTGATGATAAAAAACGTCATAAATTTTTAAAAACATTAGAAGAACTTGGTTTAAAGTCAGCATCTGATGTTGATACTAAAAGAGAAAATGCTAATGTTGATGGCGATACTGCAATGGGAACTATGTTACACTTTGGTTCAAATGTATCTAAAGAGTTTGCTAAATCTTATTTAATTAAGAAAAAATATACTGATGCTCATGATGATGGAATGATTCACATCCATGATATGGATTTCTTAGCAATGGGAACAACAACTTGTAATCAAATAGATCTTAATAAATTATTTAAAAATGGTTTTTCAACAGGACATGGTTACTTAAGATCACCAAAAGATATAATGTCTTATTCTGCTTTAGCAGCAATAGCAATTCAATCTAATCAAAATGACCAACATGGAGGACAAAGCATTCCAGCTTTTGATTTCTATATGGCACCAGGAGTAGTTGCAACATTTAAGAAACAATTTAAACAAACTCTAATAGATTTACTAGACTATTCTGAATATGGAGAGTATATAAATGTTGATTTAATGATGAGAGAAATAGATAAATTAGTTACAATTAGTGTTGACTTAGAAATGTTTGAAAAATATTATAAAGAATCTGCAAATGTTAAAAAGTTGTTTAAAATGGCTTATGAAAAAGCATTACAAAAAACTAATCGGATTACATACCAAGCGATGGAAGCTTTTATTCATAATCTAAATACAATGCATAGTAGAGCGGGCGCTCAAGTTCCATTTTCATCAATCAATTTTGGGACAGATACTTCATTAGAAGGTCGAATGGTAACTGAAAATTATTTAAAATCGGTGGATGCTGGTTTAGGGAAAGGTGAAACTCCGATATTTCCAATATCAATTTTTAAAGTAAAAAAAGGAGTAAATTATAATCCTGAAGATCCTAGTTATGATTTATTCAAATTAGCATGTCAGGTTTCAGCTAAAAGACTATTTCCAAACTTCTCGTTTATGGATTCATCATTTAATAAAGCTGCTTATAAAGGTGATTATAATACAGAAGTGGCATATATGGGATGTCGAACAAGAGTTATGGGGAATGTAATTGACGAAGATAAAGCAATAACTCCTGGAAGAGGTAATTTATCTTTTACTTCAATCAATCTACCAAGATTAGGAATCAAGCATGGATTAATTAATAATGATAAAGCAGATATGAGTGCATTTTATGAAGAGCTTGCTAAAACGATGGAATTAGTGAAAAATCAATTATTAGATAGATTCGATATACAGATATCTAAAAAAAGAAACAATTTCCCATTCTTATTAGGTCAAGGAGTTTGGATAGATTCAGAAAAATTAGGTAGTGGAGATCGAATTAGAAAAGTACTTAAACATGGAACCTTAAGTATTGGTTTTATCGGACTTGCAGAGTGTTTAAAAGCACTAATTAATGAACATCACGGGCAATCTGAAAAAGCTCAAAAACTAGGTTTAGAAATTATAGAGTTTATTAGAAATAAGTGTGATGATTTTTCTAAACAACACAATTTAAATTTTACTTGTTTAGCAACTCCTGCTGAAGGATTAAGTGGAAGATTTACTGCAATTGATAAAGCGATTTATGGAAAAATAAAAGGAGTTACAGATCGAGATTATTATACTAATTCATTCCATATTCCAGTTCATTATAAAATATCAATTGCTAATAAAATAAAAAAAGAAGCTCCATATCATGCATTAACTAATGCAGGACATATTTCATATATAGAACTTGATGGAGATCCATTAGAAAACCTTGAAGCATTTGAAACAATCATTAGACAAATGTATGAAGCAGATATGGGTTATGCAGCTATAAACCATCCAGTTGATATGGATCCGGTATGTGGATATGTTGGAATAATTAAAGATGTTTGTCCAAGATGTGGAAGGAAAGAAAATGAAGGAGTTCCAATAGAAGTAATAAATAGTTTAGAGAATATAAGAAAATAAGGAGGAGAAAAGATGAAAGTAGTAACAAAAAAAATCAACAATGAGAAAGTTAAATTAATCGGTGATGAAGTTGGGTTTGATCGAATTCGTAGAATTACTGGTTATTTAGTAGGAACAGTTGATAGATTCAATAATAGTAAACGTTCTGAAGTAAAAGATCGTGTAAAACATAGCTAATGAAAATACGTTTAGCAAGTAATATTCAAATAGATAGCATTGTCGATGGAGAAGGTATTAGAGCAATTATCTGGACTCAAGGGTGTCCCCATAATTGCTTAGGATGCCATAATCCTCAAACTCATGATTTTAATGGTGGATTTGAAGTCGATTTAAATGAATTAAAGAAAGAAATAAACGAGTTAGAATTAGTTGATGGAATAACATTTTCTGGAGGAGAACCGTTTTTTCAACCTAAAGCTTGTGCAGAACTTGCCAAAACAGCTAAGAAAAGAGGTTTAAATGTCTGGAGTTATAGTGGATTTACGATTGATGAATTATTAAAAATGTCTAAAACTAATCAAGACGTTCTTAGATTTTTAGAAAATCTTGATGTATTAGTTGATGGAAAATTTATGTTAGAATTTAAAAGCTATAACTCAGTATTTAGAGGTTCTTCAAATCAACGAATAATTGATGTTGAAAAAAGTTTAAAGAAAAACAAAGCGATTTTATTAGAAAAATTTACTAAAGAAGAAAAAACAGAAGAAAAAAAACAAAGAATATATATATAACAATTTTAATTAAATTGTTTTTTTTCTTCTTCATATACTTAATTAGGTGGTTTAAATGCGCTTATC
>CAYUEQ010000004.1:0-33073 GCA_964443805.1 uncultured Muribaculaceae bacterium | reverse complement strand
CTGCACCTCCTGCACCAATTAAAGTATGAATTTCATCAATAAAAATTATAATGTTTTCATTGTTAATAATTTCTTCAATTATATTCGTTAATCTTTCTTCAAATTCTCCTCTGTATTTAGTTCCTGCAATCAACGTTTCCATATTAAGTAATATTATTTCTTTATCTTGTAAAATTTCTGGTACTTGTTTACGATTTATTCTTCTAGCAAGTTCTTCTACAATTGCTGTTTTTCCAACTCCAGCTTTTCCAATTAGAAGTGGATTGTTTTTATTTTTACGCAATAAAGTTTCTACCAATAAAATAATTTCTTCTTCTCTTCCAAATACTTCTTCTTCTAAATCAACTTTTTTAGTTAGATTAACTCCTATTTCATAGAGAATAGAATTCTTATTATTTTTTTTATCATTTTTTTTAATATTTTTATATAATCCTTCTATATTTACTTTTAAACTTAATAATAACCTTAGTGCAATACCTTCTCCTTCTTCTAGTATCCCAATCATTAAATGTTCTGGTGTTACTTTGCCGTTATTGTTTTCCTCAGCATCATTAATAGCATTTTCAATGCTTCTTTTTAGTAAAGGTGTATACAATATAACATCATTTCTTTTTGTGCTTTTTCCAATGATTTTTACTATCTCATTATAAAAAACATCATAATCTATATCTTGTTTTTTTAAATAACAACTCACTTTATTCCTATCTTTTAAAATACTTAGAAGTAAATGTTCACTTCCAACATAAGGATGTCCTAAATTCATCATTTCTAATTCTGCATTTTTAAATATCTTACTTACATTTAAATTAAAATTATCAAACATATTGCCCTCCATTATATTATATGTTTATAATGAGCGCTTAAACTATATTTTATACAACAAAAAAAGAAGCATTTTCGCTTCTTATAAAAATGATGCTGCTGTTATCATAATAACAATACATGCAAGTAGTATTAAGAAAAATTTCCAAATATAACTTAACCATTTTTTGTATGAAATATCTAAATATGATAGTCCTGCAACTAGGAATATACTAGTTGGAGCAACAAATTGTACTAAACCATATATCGCTTGCATTGTAATAGCGATTAATGATGGTGCAGTATCTGTAAAGTTTGTAGCCATAAATTCTGCCATTGATAAAGATACATATCTAAACTCAACTGAGAATAATGATGTTATAAACGTTGCAAGAGCTGCAAAGTAAACATTAAATGTTTTAGTAATATTCATTAACCAATCAGTTATAGTTGGCATTACTGGATACATAACCGATAACACACAAATAGTAAACACCATTAAGATTAATACTATTGTTCTTGACATCTTTTTAGCACCAGTCATAAACGATTCAATAAAATCATCTATATTTATTTTATACATAACAGCTAGAACGATTGAAGCAATAACTAAAATTATTTGAATTACATATAAGTCCCAAGCACCAAATGCACTTGATGTTCCTAATATATAACTAATTATTGCATGATCACCAATTGATAATTCAACTAACCATTGATGGAATGTATTAAATATATCAACTTTGAATGCAGACGTCCAATTTATATAACCGATGATTTGAAGTACTGCAACAATACCTAATACAACTAGTACTGGCCATGCCTTAGCATTTTTTTCTGCTCTAGCAACTTCAAATTTGTCTATTGTTTTTTCGTCTTTTAAGTTTCTACCAATCGTTTTCTTAATATACAGAACGTTAAATAGATTAAATACTATATAAGTAACTGCAAATAGTATAATTCTATAAATTATTGCTGTGTTATAAGTTAAATTAAAGTAATATTCAATTGATTCAAAAATATAAAAACCATAAACCGAACCAAGAACACCAATTAATATTGAACCAAACGTTGTACACAGAGCAGTAATTTTACTCATTTTTAATTTCAAAATAATTGTTATTATTAATGGAATAAAAACAAATAAATGATATATTTCTGTACTAATAGCAGTTATTCCTGCAAACACAAATGATGTTATTAATACAAATGGTATTTCTTTTCCTTTCAAAAATTTTGTTGCTTTAGCTATTAAAGCTTTATAGCCTTTTGTTTTTCCTAAAATTTCATAAAATCCACCAACTACAATTAGTAGAGTTACGATGATAGCAAAATAATATAAGGCTAACAAACCATAAATAATGCCGTCATTAATTCCTATTCTTGTTAATCCTTGAGAAACAATTCCGCCTTCTGCTATTTGACCAGCAGGAATTATCCAAGTAAGAATTATAACAAAAATAGTTGATAAGCCGATGATTTTAAACAAATCATGTTTTTCAAAAAACTTTTTCATTCTATCCTCCTATATGAAAATTATACCACATATACAAGAAAAAAGAATAGCTTTTTATCACTAAAAACTATTCTTTAGGTCGCATTAATGGAAATAAAACAACATCTTTTATATTTTCTTTATTTGTCAACAGTTGAATTAAACGATCGACACCCATTCCCCATCCACTTATAGGAGGCATTCCATATTCCATTGCTTCAATATAATCATGATCCATATCCATCGCTTCATCATCACCATCTTTTTTAGCTTCAGCTTGTTCAGTCAATCTTTTTTCTTGTTCAACTGGGTCGACTAATTCTGAAAAAGCATTAATTATTTCTGCTCCATTAATTATTAAATGGAATCTATCTGCTTGATTTATCTTTTCATCATTTGATCTAGCAAGTGGTGATAAACTTATTGGATGTTTAATTAAATAAGTTGGTTCAATAATATAAGGTCTTGCCACTTTTTTATATAATTGATCCAATAGATTACCATAACTTAAATTTTCTAATGGTGTTTCACTATCTATTTCTATATCTTTTTCTTTGATAACATCTAGTAATTTTTCTTTAGTATTATATTCTTCTATATCGATATTTGAATGTTTTATTAAAAGATCGCGATATGTTATTACTGGCCATTCTCCAGATAAGTTTATTTTTTTATCTCCTAATTCTATTTCTAATGTTCCAAATACTTTTTCGATAACTGTTTGCAACATTTCTTTTAGTAAAACCATATTATCTTCGTAATTTAAATAAGCACCATATCCTTCAACCATAGTGAAGTCTTGTAAGTGAGTTGCATCCATTCCTTCATTTCTAAAACAACGTGCCACTTCAAACACTTTGGTAAATCCACCGATAATAGCTCTTTTTAAATATAATTCAGGTGCAATTCTTAAATACAGTTCCATATCAAGTGCATTATGATGAGTTATAAAAGGTCTTGCATTTGCACCACTTGCTTGATTAGATAAAATTGGTGTTTCAATTTCTATATAATTTTTTTCATCTAAAAAGTTTCTCATTTCTTTAATAAATTTACTACGTAATAAAAATATATTCCTACTTTCTTCGTTAGTAATTAAATCAACATATCGATTACGGTAAATCATTTCTATATCTGTTAAACCGTGATATTTTTCTGGTAGTGGTTTTAATGCTTTACCTAAGAAAGTAAATTCATCTACTCTAATGGTTTTCTCTCCAGTCTTAGTAGTAAATATTTCACCTTCTACTCCGATAAAATCACCTAAATCATATAATTCTTTAAATTGATTATATTTTTCTTCACCAACTAAATCCTGTTTTATAGATATTTGAATTTTACCTTCTATATCTTGAATAGTTAAAAATGATAGTTTACCCATTTTACGCATTAAAACTATTCTTCCAGCAACTCTTACATTTTTAGTTTCATCTGAAAGTAATGCCGCATCCTTTATTTCATAATTTATTTCATACTTTTCTGGATACGGATTAGTTATTTTCTTTATCTGTGCGATTTTCTCTCTTCTTACTTGTTCTTGTTCGCTATATACTCGCATTATAATTCTCTCCCTTATTAGGAATTATATAGTAAAAAACCAACTTATTCAAGTTGATTTGTTATTTATCTAAATCCGCCGCCAGAGCCTCCACCACCGAATGATCCTCCACCGCCGCCACCAGAAGAAAATCCGCCACCGCCAGAACTCATTCGATCGTTATAAGCTCTATTTGCAGATGTAATACCACTTCTAGTTATATGGTTGATTATAATTAAATCACTCATAGTATAAGACATATTCATATCCTGAACATAGTTTGGGTATACTTTATCAAATTCTTTAGCAACTTTATCTGCAATTCCTAAAACTTGTGCGAAAATCAAGTATTCATTCCACAATTTAACTTCAATAGTTTTCTTTTCATCAATACTAGAATAGTCTTCTAAATATTTCTTAAGACCTAACAGTTTTATTGCTTCTTCATTTGTTTGTGTAGTAGTAAAATTTTCTTTATATTTTGCAATTCCTAAATATTTTTTTTCTTTTTCAACTACTAAATTCTTAGAAATCAACTTTTGAGTATTATCTTCATAAATTTTTTTAAACCATTCATTTATATCTTCATAGTTTTTTCCTGCCCATTTTCCAAATTCTTTTTCTTCTAATATTTTCTTTTTTCCGGCTGCAACTACTAACATTCTTTTTAATTCTTTTTCTAAATCATTTTCAACAACAAAATCTTTAGTAAAGTCTATTGCATTGGTTTCTCTTTTAAAAATTCCTTTTGTGTTTTTTATAACTCTTATATGGTCATTCTGAATCCATTTTAATAAGATAGCACCTAGTACATTTTCTTTTTGTTTAATAAATGAATATGTTTTTCCTAACCAATAAGCATAAAACAAATCTTTATTACATGGTATCTCTCGAAAGTAGTTGATATCTTTTTTTCTCGGTAATTCTTTTTCTATTTTCACTTTTTTGATATTAAATACTTTTGTTACATAAATCGTAACTACAAATGGTAGAACTAATAAGAACATATAGAAAATAAAAACTATTAAGTTTAACAAGAATGATAAAACAGTAGTCTTTTCTGGCTCTTTATCCCTATTTTCTTCTGCTTTACTAAATATAGTTTCGAATTCCTCATTAATATGTTCCTCAACAGCAAATGTTCCAGCAGGCATTTTAACTAGTATAGTAATATAATCATTACTATTAAATCCACCAGAGGTATCAAATACTAATTTTCCATTTTCTAATGCTGCTTTACCATTTTCCCAACCATATCCCCAAATCAAAGTTTCTTCGGGAAATTGATTTTTAGTTGTAATGTTAACTTCTACAGATTTTGGTAATGGTGATAATTCAGGATTTAATAAAGTAAAATAAATAAGATCTGAATCATTATACCCCTTTACAAAATTAGTAATAAAATAATCTAGTTTATATATATGATTTTTATAAGAACTCATTCCCCAGCATAACTCAAGTCCATCGCTAGTTTTATTTATTCCACTTCGATAAGCTTTTTCCTCAAAACTACTATTTGAATTCCATGAGCCAATATTCGTGTATTCTTTTCCATTCTCACTAACTGTAAAATTTTTAATTTCTGAATTTCCTAAATTGAAATACGGTTTGTAAACTTCTGTTCCTTGAGTTGGATAAGCATTCCAGTGTTCTGTTACTTGTGCAGTACCATTTTCAAGAATAGTAATATCCATTGATATTTTTTCAATTGAACTAGCAAAAGAAATATTTGGAGTTATAACAAAAGTTATTATTATCGTTAATATATAAAATTTAATTTTTTTCATACTCTGCTCCTTTTATTAATTATACTACTTTATAAACAGAAAAAAAAGAACACTTTTTAAAGTGTCTTTGTTACGCATATAATTTACTTGTCTTATTTTACATAAGGAACAAAAGCCATATGACGTGCTAATTTAACTTGTTTAGCAATATATCTTTGGTGTTTAGCGCAAGCGCCAGTCATTCTTCTTGGTAATATTTTGCCTTTTTCATTTATATATTTAGAAACAATCATTACATCTTTATAATTTACACCTTTGCCGGCACACATTTGACATATTCTTCTTTTTCTACGATAAAATTCTGCCATTTTTTATTTCCTCCTTTTTAGAATGGTAAGTCATCATCAGATAAAACTATTTCTTCTCCAAAATCTTTAAAAGGTTCTTCACTAATGTCAGTTGTAGGTTGAGATTCTTCTTTATTACCAAATGATTGGTATTTTGAACTAGCCTCATTGTTATATGAACTACTATTAGGTTTTGATCCTAAGAAAGTTACGTTATCACATACTACCTCTGTAACATATCTCTTAGTCCCATCATCTGCATCATAGTTTCTTACTTGTATTCTTCCTTCAACCGCCACTTGCGATCCTTTTCCACAATACTTAACTACATTTTCTGCTTGCCTTCTCCAAACAACACAATTTATAAAGTCAGCATCTCTAGTACCACTTTGATTAGTAAATGGTCTTTGAACTGCGAGCGAGAATGTTGTTGTAGCAATACCTGAAGTTGTAGTTCTTAATTCTGGATCTCTTGTTAGTCTTCCTATTAAAATTGCTTTATTCATATTTTACTCCTCTTCTAACTTAACTATTAAATGTCTGATAACATTTTCATTAAGCGAAATTCTACGTTTAAATTCATTAATAGTTTCTGTTGTTGAAGTAACTTGCATTAAAAAATAATTACCATTGATTTCTTTTTCAATTGGATACGCAAATTTTTTAATACCTAAGTTTTTAAAAATATCAACTTTTGATTTATTAGAAGTAAATATTGCTTGTAAATCATTTGTAATATTTTTAATATTACCCTCTTCTAAAGTAGATTTAACAATAAACATTATTTCATATGTATTCATCTCTACACCTCCCTTTGGTCTGTACGGCTTTATTTGATAATAAAGCAAGGAGTAACTTAATACTCGATTTCAATTATAACATTATATGATTTTAAAGTAAATAAAATAATAAAGCTACATTTATATAATTTTAGACATTAAATCTAAAGTAACAAATATCTCCATCTTGCATTATATATTCTTTACCTTCCAATCTTAGTCTGCCGGCTTGTTTAACTTGTTTTTCATTTCCTAATTGTAATAAATCATCATAGCTAATAACTTCTGCTTTGATAAATCCTCTTTGAAAGTCAGAGTGGATTATTCCTGCACATTCTGGAGCAGTCATATTTTCTTTGAATGTCCATGCTCTTACTTCTTCGACACCTGCAGTAAAGTATGTTTTTAATCCTAGTAAATCATATGTTGCCCAAATTAGTTTATCTAGGCTACTATTTTTTACACCTAGTTCTGCTAAAAATTGTTTTTTCTCATTTTCATCTAACTCTACTAATTCACTTTCAATCTTGGCACACATTTCTATAACTCTTGCATTTTCCTTTGCAGCATACTCTCTAACCTTAAGTGTGTGCTCATTTTTAAGAGTCGCAATATCTGATTCATCTATATTAGCTGCATAGATGATTGGTTTTATAGTTATAAAATTAAATGCTTTTAATATGTCTAACTCTTCTTGTGTAAACATTTCTCGTCTTAACGGAATGTTTTTTAATAAAGATTCCTTTGCTTTACTAAGTGTATCAAATTCTTTAATTGCTTCTTTGTCTTTTAACGTGTTTGCTTTTTTGTGAATTTTATTAATTCTGTTTTCAATAATTTCTAAGTCAGCCAGTATTAGTTCTACATTTATTATTTCTATATCTCTAATTGGATCGACATTTCCAGACACATGAATAATATCAGGGTCATCAAAACACCTAACAACTTCTACAATAGCATCTACTTCTCTTATATGTGATAAGAATTTATTACCTAAACCTTCACCAGATGATGCTCCTTCAACTAAACCTGCTATATCTGTAAACTCAAATGTTGTTGGTAATATTCTTAGAGGATTATATTTATCTTTTAATGTTGATAATCTTTCATCGGGAACAGTTACTACACCAACGTTTGGATCAATTGTTGCAAATGGATAATTTGCTGCCAATATATTTTTTTTAGTTATAGCATTAAATAATGTTGATTTACCAACGTTTGGTAATCCAACAATTCCTGCTTTTAAAGCCATAAAAAAACCTCCTAAGTCTTTGTCCATTATAAATGAGATTAGGAGAAAATACAATTTATTTTTTAAATTACTGTACTTATACCAATTCCGATAGGTAAACCAATGATAAACCAACTTATTATTAAAAGTAATAATATAGCCGCTGTAATAACACTATATGGAACCATATACTTAATTGATTCAAAAAGTCCAATTGGTTTTGTTTTATTACTATATTTTTCAAAGTATGCAAGATATATTACAAAAGATGCGAGTAGTGGTGTAAGTCCTGTTAAAGCTGATTCGCCGAATCTAAATATCACTTGTGAAAATTCGGCACTAATTCCCGCATTCATTAAAACAGGAACTGTAACTCCTGATAGTATCGACCATTTTAATATCGAAGACGATATAAACAATGAAGAAACAGCACTTAATAAAAAAACTAAAATAATTAATGGTAGCCCCATAAATGAAGATGATGCAATTAAATTAGAAAATGCTGCAACAATCACCGTTCCGATTTCACTCTTTTTAAAAATGTTGATAAAAATTGACGCAAATAGTATTAAGACTAATGTTTTTCCAATATCATCTAACGAATGACCTAAACAAGTAGCAAAATCTTGGTTATTCTTTATCGTTTTAGCACCAAAACCAAAGAATAATCCTAGAATGACAAATAACATTGAAATTATAAAGACAAAACCATTACTAAAGAAGGAATTATAACTAAATAATTTATCTATATATAGTGCTTGGCTATTATCTAATAAATTTCCTGAAAAAGGTAATCCAGGAATTATATTATATATGAATATTATTAAATAAATAACACCTGCTGATAAACCTAGTATTAGTCCTCTTAATTCTCTTTTAGTAATTCTATTTTCTTTTAATTTTTCTTCATTTTTAGGTAATCTAGGTGCAATTATTTTTTCAGAAATCATTGTTATTAAAAAAGCTAACAGTAAAACAGATGCTCCCATAATAAATACAAATGAATAAACTCCTATTGAATATGAAGCATCTAGTGTTTGTGCACCAATATTTGTTAGTGTAATTAATGAACTATCGATTGAAGTTATAAAGACATTTAGCCCACTTCCACAAGTCAGTGCTGCAAAAATCGTAACAATTCCAAGTAGTGGATTTCGATGTCCATATTTATATAACAAAGCACTAATTGGTATTAAAATAGCATACGAGATATCTCCAGCGACACTTGCTAGTATTCCTATTAATACTAAGACAAAAGTAATTGTATATTTTTTACTTCCTCTAGTTAAAATAGTAAATGCAGTATTTAAAAAATTACTTTTTTCCATTACCCCAATACCAATTAAAATAATAATTAAGTTACTTAAAGGTGCAAAACTAACAAAATTAGCAATCGTTGATGTAAATATATATTTTAATCCACTTAAGCTAAAGAGTGAATGAACACTAACTAAGTTTGTTTCATAAGTTCCAGTAAACTGATTAATAGTTTTATAACTTGATTCAACACCAATAAAACTAAGAACTCCACTTAGTATTATTATTCCTACTATTAGTAGCACATATGACATAATTGGATGTAAATGAAATTTTTTAAGTATGTTTTTATTTTTATTCATTTTTGACTCCTATTACTTTTTTTAATTTCTTTTCAAATTCTAATCTTTCCATTAAGATTTCTCGATTACAATTATTGCATTTAATTTTAACATCTATGCCTAATCTTGATATCATCCACTCATTAGAACCGCAAGCATGAGGTTTTTTCATTATTACATTATCGTTTAATTTATACTTTGTTTCCATTATGTACCTCTACTTTAGGATATGTAGTTAATTTATTGTTATCATATTCCTCTTTTATTATTTTTAAGGCTTTTCTTTTTATATCAAACTCTTTAGACGAGTTACAGCTTATTTCCATACGATAAACTTCATTTGATCCTAATATTTGATTAATACCTAAAAAAACACTTTCACTTTTGGAAATATTATCTAGCTTTAATATTTCATTAAATATATTATTTAATATTTTGTCATTAGCCTTTGTTATTTCAACTGTAAAATCTAAGATTAGTTTAACTCTACTTTTAGAAAAGTTTATTATTTCAGTTACATTACGATTTGCAAAAGTCATAACATCTCCATTATTACTTTTTAATTTAGTTGATCTTAAACCAAATTCAATTACTTCTCCTTTAAAACCCTTAAATGTAATCCAATCACCTATTGCATAATAATCATCAAAGATGATAGATAAACCTCCCAGGAAGTCTTTTATAGTATCTTGAAGTGCCAAACCAATGACTAATCCAACAATACCTAACCCCGCGATAATAGATTGAACATTTACTCCATAAATTTCAAGTATAATTAGAACACTTACTATTAACAAACAGTATTTAAATATGTTTTGAAATAATTTTATAACAGTTAATCTTCTTTTTAAACTATTTTTATCTTTTCTTTTTAAAGTTAAGCGAGCTGTTATTATTTTTTTACTTATCGTATAAATAATAACTGCTGCTAAGATAATAATAATTGGACCATATACTTCTTTTTTTAATAAGACATTCTTTAACATAAAATCAATCCTTATCTATTTTTAAATTTAATATATCTAATAATCTTTCTAAGTCTTTAGTTGAATCAAAAGGAATCTCTATTTTTCTGTTTAATATTTTTACCTTAGTTCCTAATTTTTCTCTCATTAAATCTTCATATATTTTATATTGTGTATTTGGTGCTTTTGGTCTACTAATTTTTACTCTTTTACTAAAGTCTTGATTAGCAATTAGCTTTTCTAATCCTCTAACACTTAAACCTTCTTTTATTATTTTTGTTGTTAATTCTTTTTGTTTATCTATATCTGCTAATTTACTTAAAGCACGTGCATGGCCCATACTTAATTTTTTTTCTGCTATTGTAGTTTGGATATCATTAGGTAAATTTAATAAACCTAACATGTTAGTGATATAACTTCTACTTTTACCAAATTTTTTAGCTAAGCTTTCTTGAGTTAATCCATTAGCTTTTAATATAACTGAATAAGCTCTTGCTTCTTCAATTGGATTTAAGTTTTCTCTTTGAATGTTTTCAATAAGAGCGATTTCCATCATTTCTTCATCATTGAAATCTCTTATTATCGCTGGAACAGTATCAAACCCAGCTATTTTACTAGCTTTAGTACGTCTTTCACCTGCTACTATTTCATATCCTTTTATACTTTTCTTAACTATAATAGGTTCTATTACACCGTGTTCTTTAATAGAAGCTGCAAGTTCATTTAATGTTTTTTCATCAAATGTTTTTCTTGGTTGATATGGATTACTTCTAATTTCAGAAATAGGAATGTTTACTATATCTTGAGGTGTCGCATTTTCTACAATATTTTTCTCTAATTGATTAAAATCAATTCTCTCATTGGTAAATAATTGTTCTAAACCTTTTCCTAATGCTCTTTTTTTATTCTCCATGTCTACTAATCACTTCCTTTGCTAAATTTTCATAAGCTTCGGTAGCTCTACTTTTGGGATCATACTCACATATCGGTTGACCATGTGATGGTGCTTCAACTAGTCGGATTAATCTCGGTATAATTGTATTAAACACTTTATCTTTAAAATATTTTCTAACTTCTTCAACAACTTCTATTCCCAAATTAGTTCTAGCATCTAACATTGTTAGTAACACTCCTCCTATTTTTAAATCAGGGTTTAATTCACCTTGAATTAAAATAACAGAATTTAATAGTTGAGCAATACCTTCTAATGCAAAAAATTCACACTGCACTGGTATTATAACTGAATCACTAGCAACTAAAGCATTATTTGTTAAGATTCCAAGAGTCGGTGGGCAATCTATAATTACATAATCATAGATATCATTTATTTCACTTAAAATGGTTTTTAATTGTTCATATTGATTAAATTCTTTATCAACATAAAATTTATTCATTAGTTCTACATCTAATCCAGCCAGAGATATAGTTGCAGGTATTACAGATAAGTTTTTATATCTAGTTTTAATGATGGCATCTTTAATATGACAATCTCCAATTAATGCAGAATAAATATCATAAGGTATATCACCTTTGTTTAACCCAATGCCTATTGAAGTATTGCCTTGAGGATCTAAATCTATTAATAAAACTTTTTTCCCAAGTTTTCCAATAGCAGCCGATAAATTAATACTGGTAGTTGTTTTACCAACACCACCTTTTTGGTTTACTAGAGAAATAATGTTTGCCATATTACCACCTTTGTCATAAATCTTTCTACTTAATTATTTTATCATAAGATAAGATTTTTGTCTTTATATTTAAGGAATATAAAAAGGATAGCGATTAAGCATCCTTTTTAGTTTTTGTTTCTTTTTTAGTTGTTTTAGTTTCTTTCTTTGGTGTTTTAGTTTCTTTTTTTGGTTTTTCTAACGATTCAACTAATTCAGTAATTTGTTCTTTAGTTAAAGTTTCTTTTTCAATTAAAGTATCAGAAATTAGATTAACTAGTTTAGAATTTTTCTTTAATGTTTTCTTAGCTTCTTCATAACAATAATCTATTATTTTTTTTACTTCATTATCGATTGATTCTGCAAATTGATCTGATATATGTTTTTGTTGTGTATAGTCTCTTCCTAAGAAGACATCTCCACCACTACTGTCATATTGGATTGGTCCTAAATCAGACATTCCATATATAGTAACCATTCTTCTTGCTATTGCCGTAGCACTTTTAAAATCTCCTGATGCTCCTGTTGTGATTTCCCCCACGAATAGTTCTTCAGCTGCACGTCCACCTAAGCTAGTAACAATTGATGCTTGTAGTTCACTTTTTGTATTAATAATGACTTTTTCTTCTTTTGGAAGCATTAAGTTATATCCGCCAGCCATACCTCTTGGGATGATTGTTATTTTATGAACATCGTTTGCTTCTGGATATTTAAGTCCAATAACTGCGTGTCCAGCTTCATGTAATGCCACAATACTTTTTTCTTTATCTGTAATTTTACGACTTGTTTTTGCAGGTCCCATTAAAACACGATCGGTTGCTTCATCTATTTCAGACATTGTAATATTTTCTTTACCTCGACGTACTGCAAGTAGTGCAGATTCGTTAAGTAAGTTTTCTAAATCCGCTCCACTAAATCCTGGTGTTCTTTTACCAACATTTTTTAAATTTACTTTATCATCAAATATTTTGTTTTTAGCATGAACTTTTAAAATTGCTTCACGTTCGTTTGAATCAGGTAAATTAACTGTAACTTGACGGTCGAATCTTCCTGGACGTAATAAAGCAGGATCTAAAACATCTGGACGATTTGTTGCTGCAATTATTATAATACCAGCATTCTCACCAAATCCATCCATTTCTGTTAGTAATTGATTTAAGGTTTGTTCACGTTCATCATGTCCTCCACCTAAACCAGTTCCTCTTTGTCTTCCTACTGCATCTATTTCATCGATAAAGATTAAGCAAGGTGCATTTCTTTTTGCTTCTTTAAACATATCTCTTACCCTACTTGCTCCAACTCCTACAAATAGTTCAACAAAATCTGATCCACTTATAAAGAAGAATGGAACATTAGCTTCTCCTGCTACAGCTCTTGCTAATAAAGTTTTACCTGTTCCTGGAGGACCAACTAACAGTACTCCTTTTGGTATTCTTGCACCTAATTTTTGAAATTTCTTAGGATTTTTTAAGAAATCTATTATTTCTTCTACTTCTTCTTTTTCTTCTTTTAATCCAGCAACATCATCAAATTTAACTTTGCTGCCACCATCACTTAACTTAGCTTTACTTTTTCCAAAATCCATAGATTTGTTGTTTCCACCTGATAATTTAGAAAAGAAATAAAAGCTTAGCACAACCATAAGTATTAATGGTAAATAAGTAATCACATATGGCCATATAGAACTATTTTCTGGATTAGATTTAGTATTTACTTCAAATCCTTGATTGTCAGCATATACTAAAATTCTTTCCATTACTCCTTCAGATAGAGGAACGTCTACTTTAAAGACTTCATGATCTTCATAGTTTTTTAATTTACCTTCGATTGCATATACATTAGCTCCACTTTTTGCCGCTATTGTAATTTCATCAACTTCACCATCACTCATTTCTTTTATCATTTCATCGTACGATAATTTATGAGTTTTTATTTTACCCGCATTGAAAAAATACATTGTTCCTAACATAACTATTAATAGTATTACATATGGAAATATATTTTTATTTATTTTCTTATTTATATTTTTTTTATTCATCTTCTGCTCCTTTTTAAATATACTTGATTATTATATCATACTTTTCATCTTTTTCTTTATCAAAATTCGATTTTTTTAGACCTGGAATCCAGATTACTTTATCTCTACTGTCAATTACAATTGGCCATGAATCTCGTTCTTCTGCTGGTGTTTTTTCATCAATAAATATATCTTTAATTTTTTTGTGACCTTTCATATTTTTAATTTGTATTTTATCTCCAGTCTTTCTTGTTCTTATATATAAAGGTAAGACAACATCTTTACTGTTTATTCTTGTGCAATCATTATTTGTTAAATTGCATTTATCTACAACTGAAATGCATCTATCGTTAGGTAAAAATACTTCATTATCTAATTCTATATAATATTTTTGTTTTTTTGTTTTGTTGGTAGTTATTTCTAAAGTAGTATATACCTTTTTAGCAATAATATTCTTAGGTAGGTTTATTTTACTATTAACCTTTTTACTATCTATTAATTTAATAATGTTATTTAGATGTTCTGTAGTTATTAATGCCAAATCATTATCGTATGTTTTATCTAATATTAATTCTAGTATTTTATTTTTTTCTATGTCTTCTAACTTATTATATTGATCTAAGTCTAATATATTATTTTTATACATTTTTTTCATCTTTTTTGTAATTATTTTATTTATATAATTATTATACTCATTTATTGTTTCGCTAAATTTTAGAAACTTTAAGTGAACATTGTCATCTTCGTTTTTTAAAAAAGGTAACATCTCTTTACGGTATCTATTCCTTGTATATTTTTTACTCATATTAGATACATCAGTAACATATGGAATATCTTTTTCTTTATTATAAGCTTCAATATCTTTTTTAGAATAGCTAATTAACGGTCTTAATATTTGATAAGTATCTCTTTGGATAAGTTTTTCAAACCCACCATATCCTTTAAAAGTTGATCCTCTAGTTAATCTCATTAAAACAGTTTCAATTAAATCATCGCCATGATGAGCAGTCATCAAATATTTAGCTTTATATTTTTTTATTAATTTTTCAAAAAAATCATATCTTATTAGACGAGCTTCGTTATGAAAGTTATCATTTGTATAGTTTTCAATTTTCATAGTTTCAAATTTTATTTTTTTATCTTCACAATAATGTTCTATAAATATTTTTTCATCATTACTTTGTTTTCTTACATTATGATTAACGTGGGCTCCGATTATAGTTAAATTTAAACGTTTTTTAAACTTTGAAACAATGTTTAACAAACACATAGAATCTGGTCCACCAGAAAGAGCAACAATAATTACATCGTTTTTTGATAATTCATTTCTTAAAAAGTTTTCTGCATCTTTCAAATTTATCACCTTAATATTTTATTTTTTCTAGATATAAACCTTGTGGAAAGGCTGTTGGTAACTTTTGGTTTGTTGTTTTATTAAGCATTTTAATTAAAGTATCAATATCAGCTTTACCTAATCCTACTTCAATTAATGCTCCAACAATTTTTCTTACCATGTATTGATAAAAGTGTTTACCTGTTACTTTTATAATTATACATTTTTTCTTATATATTTTTATGTTAGTAATTGTTGTAATATAATTATCTCTCTTACCTGAAACAAAATTTTCGAAATCATGTTCTCCAAGAAAGATTTTACTTGCTTTTTTCATTGCCTTTATATTTAAAGGGCTTTTTAATTGTAACATATAATTTATTAAAAGAGGATTATAGTTTCCAATTTTAATTTTATACTTATATGTTTTTTCTTTAGCTGAAAAACGCGAATGAAAATCATCTGTTGTTAGAATACATTTATTAATATAAATAGCTTTATTTAGTTGGTGATTTAAAAGATTTTTTAATTTATTAGGATTTATATCTAAACATAATTTAAAATTTGCTGTTTGCGATAATGCATGCACTCCGACATCAGTTCTGCCAGAACCAGTTACTTTTACATTTTTATTATCTAGTCTAGATAATACTCTTTCTAAATCTCCTTGAACTGTTAATTTATCTTTTTGTTTTTGATAACCAAAAAATTCACTACCATCATAACTGAATTCAATTAAGTAATTATTTAACTTCACGATATATAGCTTTCATTAATTCTTTGATATCAAAATAATTATTAATATCTAATCCTTTATCTCTTAACTTCCAGACAAACTTAACTATTTCTGGTGGTGTTATAATATCTTTTAAATCTCTGTTATATAAAACATCTTTGTTTCCTTTAGAAACAATATATCCTTGATTAAATACAACTAGTTCATCAACAAAGTCTAATAAAAAGTTTGTATTGTTAGTAATTACTATTATTGTTTTATTAAATTTCTTTTTTATTTTTTTAAGAATGTTTTTTATTCTTTGTTGGTCAGCATAGTTAAAATGCATTTCAAAATGATCTAATATTATTATATCAGGATTAAAAATTAAGGTTGATGCAAATATTACTTTCTTTTTTTCAGTTAAAGATAAATCAAACATTTTCTTAGATAAATATTTTTCGCTTAAACCAACCATTTTTAAGGCTTCTATTTTTCTTTTTTGAGTATTACTTTTAAGTCCTTCATAATATTCAAATGCTTGTTCAAGTTGCTCATCAACTGTGTTTTTTAAAACATAATTTTTTAAATTATTAAATAAACAACCTATTTTTTTTCTTAGAAGATCTTTTTCTAATTTAATTCCATCTATATTAATATCGCCAATAGTTATATTGTCTAATCCAATAAGTAATCTTCCTATACAATCTTTGCTATTATCACCTATTAATGCTGTAACTACATTTGGCTCAATATTTAAATTTATTCCTTTAAGGTATCCTGGAAAAAAAACATTTTCAAAATTTACTTCCATAATACATTCACCAACTCATCTTGATCTAAATATAATTTATCTACTAAATCATAATATCCTAATTGCAAACTCAAATCTGTTACAAAAGGTAAGCTTAAACCTAACTTTTTCATTAACTTTTCTTCATTTAAAACACTAGTAGTTTCACCTTCTAATACGATTTTCGTGTTTTTTAACACTAAAATATATTCAAACAATAATGTTTCTTCGACATTACTAACTACACACACTAAGTTAGTTCCAGTATTTTTAATTTTTTTAATTATTTCTTTTTTATCTTTTTCATTTAAATAAATAAATAGATCATCTATTAAAATTAAAGCTGGCTTAGTTAATAATGCTTTATTAATCATTTTTAATACTTTATTTCTTGTTAAATATAAATCATTTCTTAAAATTACACACTTAGTATATCTTTCTTTTAAGTACTTTAACATCTCAGTTTTACCTGATGCAGAAGTTCCAATAATACAATAAGTTTGGTATTTATATTTATTAATATCAAATTCTTTAAAAGATTCCATAAATTCACCTACTGAAATATATTATATAAAAATGTTAAAAAAAGCAAATTTTTTTGCTTTATTCAACAACTCTGATGATTTTTTCTCCATCTTTTGAAAACAAATAATTTTCTCTTGCATACTTAGCAACGTAATCAGGATCTTCTAATTTTTTTACTTGAACTTGTAATTCAGTTTCTTCTTCTAATAAAATTTCATACTTATTTGTCAATTCTTTATTTAGATTAGCATTTTTGTAAATATCAATCCAATACTTATATATGCTCATACTTAAAAAACCAGTAATTGATAAAAAAATTACTATTAATAGACGAACCCTACGTTTTGCTTTTTTAGATACCTTATTCATATTTCACCTATAATATACTTAATGTATCACTTTTTTTTGTTCTTTTCAACAACACATTTTAGCTTTAGACGTTTTATTGACGTTTTAATTTTATTAAAACTAACTACATAACCGAGAAGAATCATTAAAATAAAATATATATGAAACACACCTTTATTAATTTTATATATTAATATTAAATATATTAGTACAACATCTAATATAAATATAATATTAAAAGTTATTTTAAAAGGTATAGTTGTTTTATAAAGATAATTATAATTGATATTTGTTACTACAGAAAAAAAAACACCATATAAAAATGAAACTATTAAAGAAATTATTTGTAATTTATAATCCATTATTTAAATAATTTAGAAATTATACTGTTTTCTTTTGTTTTTTCTTTAGAATCAAGATATGTCAGACTATTGATTAATCCCTTAATTGAAACATTTCCAATATGTGTATCTAATTTAATAATTTCTAATTCTTCTCCTCTTAATAATATATTCCCCATATTTCCTTCCATTAAAAATTCTTCATTATCAAAACTAATTATCTTTTTAACACCTGTTAAAACAATGTTTTTTCTTTCACTAATACTAATTTGATGATGTATATTAGTTGGTTCTAATACCTTGTCCATAGATAGCCTCCTAAAAAAATATATGCAATTCTATTTTTTTTAAAACAAAAAGCTCTACTAAGAGAGCTAAAGTTTTAATTGCTTTTTTTATTCACTATCTGTTGAAGAATCATCTTCTGATTCAATTTTGTTGAATTCAGTGATTATTGCATCATCAAACATTTTACGTACTTCTTGGTTAATTGGATGAGCGATATCTCTATATCCACCAGTAGCCGTTTTTCTGCTTGGCATAGCCGTAAATAGTCCATTTTCTCCCTCGATAATTCTTATGTCATGAACTGCAAATGAATCATCTAGTAAAACTGAAGCGATTCCCTTCATACGAGAACCCTCTTTATCGATTTTTCGGACGCTAACCGATGTGATTTGCATAATAACACTCCTTCTAAAGTTATTAAACTTAACTATATTTTAATTCATAAAAAAGAAAATTGCAACGTATTTCTGTTAATTCTTGCCATTTTTAGTAATATTCTATTTCTAACTCTTTAGTAATTACGTCTACATAAGTAAAACTTTTGTTTTCTCCATCACATAAAACAGTAAATACATTAGGATAAACTTCATTAATTGTTCCAACGTATTTACTTACTCTATTTCTCATTCCATAGACAGTTATTTTAACTTTTCTATTAATATTTTTACTTATTTCTTCTTTTACTTGATCAATACTCATATTTCATTCCCCCTATCTTGGATATCCTACATACATTAAACCGTTGCATTTAATTCCTCCAATTCCATCTTTACCATATTTAGTTTTTTCTAACAGAGAGATTAAATCTACTTCTTTACTTCTTTCTGTTAGAGATATATTAATAGCAATTATGGCAGGATCAAGAGCATGGATATTTACTCTTCTTGGGCTAGATGCAAAATTTGCTCCAGCTTTAATTAATTCTTCATAATTACTTTGGCAAGCTCCAGCAATAATAACTAATTTTTCATGACTTTTTTCATATTTTCTTGCTACTTGAACTGCTTTAATAAAATTAAGAGTGTTTTTATAGTTATTTAAATCTGTTTGATCTCCTTTTTTTCTATAAAAAGCATCATGTCCAGTAATTATTATTATATCTGGACGATAGTCATTTAAAAATTTATCTAATTTAGAAGCTATTTCATTTTCTTTTAATTTCTTTCCTATTGCAAATACACCAGCTTCTTTATAAAGATTCATACTTCTTTTTAAATAATCTTCATCACCATCTAGGTGTAATATTTTTGCAGGTAGATAAAAAAACTCACTTCTATCCATAATTCCACTATCTTTTAATGCTTCTTGTAAATCATCTTCTTCTATTTTTTCTTTATATAATTTTAAATCTTTATATGGACTATCTGCATATAGCCTAACATCAAGCCCTTTTAAATAATATATACCGTCTTTAATATTTACAACTTTAAATACAGTATCGTGTTTATAACTTTTTCTTGTTACTAAATCTCCTTTTTTTATTTTCATATATGTTATTCACCTTATATATTATATGTGAATAACCCAAGTTAATTGACTACTAGAGTATTTGCTATTTCGATAAAAACATCTAACGGAACATTCTCTGCTCTAATATCGTCTCTTAAATTGTTATGAAATAAAACTTTACTTATTTGATGAAAATTATAGCCCTTTAAATTGTTTTTTAAAGTTTTTCGTTTATATTTAAACGATTCTTTAATTAATTTAAACAAAACTGTTTCATCTAGTACTTTAGGCTTAACTTTTTTGTTGGTAAATTTAATTACTGTGCTATCTATTTTAGGTTTTGGATAAAAAGAGTTTTTACCAACGACAAAACATTTTTCTATATTAAAATAATAGTTTAAATAAACTGTTATTGATCCATAAGCCCTTGACCCAGGAGATGCAGTAAATCTATCTGCCACCTCTTTTTGAACCATTATAACTATTTCTTTAGTTTTAAGATCTTCATTAATAATTTTATTTATAATTGGTGTTGTAATGTAATATGGTAAATTTGCTATAATATATAGATTTTTATATTTAATATTTTCTATATCTTTTTTTATATTTCTTTTTAAAAAGTCATCAAAAATAAATTTAGTATTCTTGTTTTTTATTTTTTTAAGTGTTGGTTTAATATCTTCATCTATTTCATAACAGACAAGGTTAGAACCAAATTCTTGTAATTTTTTAGTTAAGTTACCAGAGCCTGCTCCAATTTCAATTATCAAATCATCTTTTTGAACTTTAGATACATTTTTTATCTTATTTAAAATATTATCATCAATTAAAAAATTTTGTCCAAATTTCTTTTTATATTTGAATTTTTTTATTTCTGCACCACCTAACAATTACATTATACCAAAATAAAAGGGAAGTTTCATCCTTCCCATCCGTTTCTTAGTATATCATAGGTTATATTTCTTCTTCCTATTGCATTATAGGCGTATGATTCGCTTTCAACAAGAAGGTCAATCGTTGTTCCTCCAACACCTCTATCGAGTACAATCGCAATAATTGGTTGCTCAGATATACTTGGTGTGCTAAACCTAACAATCGATCCACAAGGTACGTTTTTTGAAGATGCAACTATTCTAACTGTTCCATACTCCAAATCCTCATAATGTATATTACCTTGGCTTAAATCTAAGGAAGACATACAAGCAAGTCGTCCTGAACATAGAGGACAGTTATATACATATCCAGTTAACTGGCCATCAAGAGTATTTAAAATATTATTGTTAGTACTATCTACTATATTTTCTTCTTCAATATTTATATTAGTAACTATTTTTGACATTGCTGCTAAATCTAATGTTTTATTTAAATTGATATTTGTAGCTTTATTTTCTAATAATTTAAAACTATCAGTTGCTAAAACTAATGTAGCTAATAAGATTAATATTTTAAATCCTTTAATTAACTTTTTAAATATTTTAATCAAATTAGACACCTCATTTTCTTTATATACTAAATGTTATCATAGGGGAATTTATATGTCAAAGAGATTGTTTACATTTTTATTAGTAATTTCACTTAAGGTTTTCAAACTAATATTTAATTTTTCACTTATAAAGTTTGCTATATGAATAATGTTTTTTGGTTCATTTTGTTTTCCTCTGTATGGAACAGGTGTTAAATATGGAGAATCTGTTTCTAAGACTATATTATCAATGCCTATTTGTTTTACTATTTTTATTAAACTACTATTTTTAAAAGTAATGGTTCCATTTATTCCAATTAAAAATCCCATCGCAGTATACTCTTGTGCAACTTTTAAATTATCAGAAAAAGAATGGATTATTCCTTTTATATTATATTTTTTTAATATATTTATAACATCTATTGTAGCATCGCGACTGTGAATAACAACAGGAAGATTATACTTACTCGCAATCTTCAATTGTTCCTCAAAGAAAAATTTTTGTCTTTCTTTATCATAACCTTCGTAGTGGTAATCTAGACCAATCTCTCCTATTGCAATTATTTTATTTTTTTTAATGTTTTGCTCAATAAATTTTAAATTGTTTATTGTAGCCTTTTTTACATTATTTGGATGAATTCCAAGAGTTCCATAAACTTCTATATATTGATTAACTGTTTCTAAGATTTCCTTATTACTTTTATCATCATATCCAGAAACAATTATTTTATTAACATTGTTTTCTTTTGCATTATTGATTATTTTTAATTTATTTGTATAATATTCGTTTAATAAATGACAGTGAGTATCTATAAACATACATCCGGTAGCTTTATTTCCTAGGAAATAATTAATTTGTGCTACCTATCCCTCCTTTTCTTTCATCGGTTACTTCGTCATCAGTTGTTATTAAAAATTTTGAGAATATTCCTTGAGCAAAAGCCGAATTTTTTTCAACTATATAATCTTTTATTCCTTCATTTTTTAATGCGATATAAATATGTCCTTCATTATCAATATTATTATAATAGTCTGAATCTATAACACCAACTTGATTACATAATCTGATGTTGTATTTAAATCCCATACTGCTTCTTATTACTATAAATAATACTTCATCTTTGTTGAATTTTGCTTTAATACCTGTAGGTACTTTAACTATTTCATTAGGTTTTATAGTTATTTTTTTATATGAAAAGAAATCATATCCAGCGCTTGTTTTAGTACTTCTTTTTGGTTTTTTATAATTTTCATATAACTCTTTATCATTTATTATATCTTTACTAAATTGTTTGTATGATATTTTTTCAAATTTTCTTTCCATTTATACTTCTCCTTTTTTAGTATAACTATCATATCATTAATGCAAATTAAATAACAAATAAAAAAGTCTTTAAGACTTTTTAAACTTCTAGTTCATCGCTTATAAACGACGTAATAAATTGAATAAGTAACATCATCGAAGCGTCTAGTTTCTTTTCACTTAGACCTATTACAAGTCCGATGCTGTCAGCTGAAGATATTATTGGTAAAACTATAAAATGGCCTTCATGATTGTATTCCTTTGTTATTTTTATTGTTTCTTTATCTTCACTTTTAACAGTTTTTCTAGCATCTAGAATTTCAATTAATTCATTAGCTATTGTTTTTCCATTTATATCTTTATTTAAAGAGGATGCAATTACATGATTACGATCAGTAATAAGTAAATTGAAATCAGTTATTCTATTTACTACATCTATAATTTTATTAGAATAGGCAATTGCATTATCCATCTTAGAATATTTTTTTAATATTATTAAATCTTTATCAACAAAAATCTCCATATTTTCGCCATCACGAATTTTTAAATTCCTGCGGATTTCTTTTGGAATTACAATTCTACCTAATTCATCTATTCTTCTAACTACTCCAGTTGATTTCAATAGTTCACTTCCATTCTATTTGTATTTTGGATTGAAAAAAACAAAATATACATTGATTTTATTATTATTAATTTACTTTTTTAACTTTAGTGTAAATACATCGTCTTTTAATTTGACAAGTTTTATCATTATTTTTATACTTAATATGTGAATACAATATAAGAAAGAGCGGATAATATGTTAGTAGAAGCATTAATTGAAATTCCGATGGGAACTAAAAACAAATATGAAATTGACACAGAAACAGGGAGAGTTATATTAGATAGGGTTTTATATTCGAGTGTAATGTACCCTGCTGAATACGGATTTATTCCCAATACATTAGCTGGAGACGGAGATGCTTTAGATATTTTAGTGTTGGCAACTGCTTCTACATTTCCAGGTTGCATAGTCAAAGCACGAGTTTTAGGTTATTTAGATATAATAGATCGTGGTGAAAAAGACGAAAAAGTAATTGCAGTAGTAAATAATGACCCTCGTCTTGAACATTATCAAGAATTAGACGACTTACCTGATCATACTAAAAGTGAAATAAAAGAATTCTTTAAAACTTATAAAGCATTACAAAACATCACGGTTGAAACTAAGGATTTCCATAATCTTGAAGAAACCATTAACTTAATAAATGAGTGCCGTGAAAACTATAAACAAGAAATATAAATTACCTACATAAAAGTTTACCTAAAGAAAACAAAATAGTCAAATAAATTGACTTTTTTAATTTTGTTGTTCTAAATTATTTCCCGGGAAATAATTTATTCAATAATTCAATTAAATAATAAATAAAATGTTTTTCTAATCCTTTTAATTTTAGCTTAATAAAAATTTTATGATTTCTATATCTTATTGTGAAATTTTGGGTCAATTGATTTGATAAGAGCAGTAGCTTATCTCCTTTAGTTTCTTCTGATAAATTTTTAGGAAATTCTATTTCAACAAACTCTTTAGTTTGATGAATGTTTTTAATTCCAAGTTTTGCTGCAATTTTTTCAAACCATTCTTCGTACATATATATTTCTAATGCTGAATCTATTTTCCCAAAACGATCTTCAATTTCTTTTTTTACTTTTTTCAATGAATTTAAATCTTCAATTTCATTAATTCTTTTATGAATTTCTATCTTTAATTTTTCATCATCTACATAATTATCTCTTATATGAGTATCTACTTGTATTAATGAATTTTCTTCCTCTTCTTCATCATATAATTCTTCTCCTTTTAATTTCTTTATCTCTTCATCAATCATTTTTGTATACAAATCTATACCAACAGAATCAATAAATCCAGCTTGTTCTCCACCTAATAAATCTCCTGCACCACGTATTGATAAGTCTCTCATTGCAATGCGATAACCACTACCTAATTCAGTAAATTCCTTAATAGCTTGTAAACGTTTTACTGCGACTTCATTAAGTATTTTATTAGCTTTGTACATTAAATAAGCATAGGCGATTTTATCTCCTCTACCTACTCTTCCTCTTATTTGATAAAGTTGTGATAGTCCAAAACGATCTGCATCATAAATTATTAATGTATTTGTGTTTGTTATATCAATTCCTGTTTCTATTATAGTTGTACATAGTAAAACATCAAATTTATGATCGATAAAATCTTGCATTATGTTTTCTAATTCAGTTTTGTTCATTTGTCCATGAGCATAATTAATTCTAGCTTCTGGTACTAATTTTCTTATTTTATATAGTTGATTCTTTATCTTAGAGACATTATTAAATAATATAAATGTTTGTCCATTTCTAAATAATTCTTTATATATAGCATCTTTAACTATTAAATCATTTTCTACTAACACATAAGTTTGAATTGGATATCTATTAACAGGTGGTGTATCAATAATAGAAAAATCCCTTAATCCAGATAAAGCTAATTTCATAGTTCTAGGAATAGGAGTAGCAGATAAAGTTAAAACATTTACATCGTTTTTTAATTCTTTAATCTTTTCTTTATGAGTAACACCAAATCTTTGTTCCTCATCAATTACTAATAGACCTAATTTTTTAAACTTAATGTCATCACTTAATAATCTATGAGTTCCAAATATTAAATCAATTTTACCGTTTATTAGGTCTTTTTTAATCTTGTTAACTTCTTTAGGCGTTACAAATCTGTTTAATAATGAGATATTTACACCAAATTTTTCAAATCTTTCTTTTGCAGAAATATACTGTTGTTTAGATAAAATAGTTGTGGGGCATAAATATGCTACTTGATAACCATTTATAATAGTTTTAAACATTGCTCTAAATGCCACCTCTGTTTTACCAAATCCAACATCACCACACAGCAATCTATCCATTGGAGTAGAAGAAAGTAAGTCTTTTTTAATTTCGTGAATTGCTTTTGTTTGATCTTCTGTCTCATCATAGATAAAATCAGCTTCAAATATTGCTTCTTCCTCTAATTCAATATATGGCTGTCTTTTAATTTTCGATCTTTTTGCATATAAATCGAGTAAATCGATTGAAATATCTTTAATTCTATTTCTAAATGAATCCTTTGTTTTCTGCCAAGTAGTTGTACCTAATTTATTTAATCTAGGTTTTATTCCTTCTTTACTTGAATATTTATATATAGTATTTATTTTTTCTACAGGAACGTATATTTTATCATTATCTTTATAAATTATTTGAATATAATCTTTTTTCATATCATTTCTTGTTAAAGTAACTAAACCATTATATATACCTATGCCATAAACTCTATGTACTACATAATCTCCTACTACAAGATCTGTATGTTTTTTTATTTTTCTTCCGACTTTATAAATGTTTTTATATTCGATTTTTCTTACTTGTTGTGAATCTATATCATATTCTGAGATAAAAACAAAATTTTCTAACTCAAAACCTTTGTTTATTTTCTTTATAATAACGTTAATTTTATTGTTCAATATATTATTTTCGCTAGATAATATTGCATCTGGTACAAGTTCTTGAATACGTTTTAAACTATCCTTTTTATTTAAACAAATTATAACTGTCTTATTAGCTTTTATATAATTTTTCACTGCCTTGTTTAGAGTAGTTGTATTAAATTCAACGATGTTTTTACAATTTAGTTTTAAATAATTGTTATTTCCATAAATATTATCAGAAAAATTATTAATAAAGATTTCTTTTTCAGGAGTTATTTCTTTTAATTCAAACATATATTTGTTTTTTAAATTTTGCTCTTGATTATATTCAAAAATATCTTTTTCTAGTTTTAAATTTCCTTGCTCAATTAGTTCAAAATCGATATATGTAACTACTGGGTTTTTTAAATATTCCAGTAATGAACTATAGTTTTTAGTTTTAATTTCTGTTACTGGAACTAATTCTATACTGTTTATTTTCTTTAGTGATAACTGTGTATCGACATCAAAATATCTAATTTCTTCTATTTCGTCGCCAAAGAACTCAATTCTTATCGCATCTTCTTGTAATGGTAAAAATAAATCAACAATATAACCACGAATTGCATATTCTCCTGTAGAGTTAACAATTGATTCTCTAACATATCCAAATTTATCAAATAATTCTTCTAATTTTTTTCGATTAATATTCTGACCAACTTTAAGATCTGCTTTAAATTGCTTTACTTTATTTAAATCAGGTAAATATCTTAAGTAACCTGTTAAATTAGTAACTACAATCATTTTTTTCTTAGTATTAATAACATTCAAAGTCTCTAATCTTTTTAATTTTAATTCAGGAGATGTTGCTATTACAACTGACGCTAAAAAATCATCCATTGGAAATAAATAAACATCATCAAGGTGAGTTAATAATCTTGAATAGTAATTACTAGCCTCATATAAAGAGTTCGTAACGATGAGTAAGGATTCTTTTTGTTGGTTAAACTTGTTAAGCAAATAAAAAATGTTTAACTCTTCTGTTAAACCTAAAACATTAATATTATTTTCATTTGTAAAATACTTATTAATAATTTTCATTGCTTCTCCTTTTATTTGCTAATGAATTCTTCAATTATTTCATAATAAGAATTTATATTATCTTGGATAAACTTTATTTCGATCTTAGAAAAATTACTTAAAACAAAATCTGCAGTACTAATACTATATTGTGCACCAACACCTATTTTTAAACGATTAAAATTTTGTGAACCTAAACTTTTAATTATAGATTCAATTCCATTATGTCCTCCTGATGAACTATCTTTTTTTATTCTAGTTTTACCAAATTCTAAATCTTTGTCATCTTGAATAATTAAAACATCTTCTAGTGAGATTTTATAATAATCAACAAACATTTTTACTGAGTTTCCTGATAAATTCATATATGTTTGGGGTTTTATAAAAATTACTTTTTTATTATTTATTAACATTTCAACGTACTCAGAATTAAATTTTTTACTCCATTTAGGCTTATTAAGGTAATTATCTAAAAGATAAAAACCAATGTTATGTCGAGTTTTTTTATATTTTCTTCCCGGATTCCCCAATCCTACAATTAATTTCATTATTTCACCTATTTTCTTTTAGAACATTCCCCAAGTTCAACTAATATTTTATCATTATTAACATCTACTTTATATCTTCTATTTAAGATATCCGTACTAATTACTTTTCCTCTTCCTGAAGGTGTATCAACAATTTCGCCTACTCGTGGCATACCTTTTGAACACTCAGTATATTCATCATCTTCATATGTTAAACAACATAATAACCTTCCGCATGAACCATTTATTTTTGAAGGATTAAGTGGTATGTTTTGGTTTTTTGCTGTATTCATAGTAATTGATTCAATATGGTTTAAAAATGATGAACAGCAAAGCTCTCTTCCACAAATACCTACTCCACCAATTTCTCTTGCTTTATCTCTGACACCAATTTGACGTAGTTCAATCCTAGTTCTATATATTGATGCTAATCTTTTAGCCAGTTCTCTAAAATCTACTCTTTCATCTGCTAAAAAATTAAATAATAATTGTTTTTTATCAAAAGTATAACCAGAGTCAATAAATGTCATGTTTAATTTTAATTCATCTGCAATATTTTTAGCTTTTTTAAGCGCTTTTTGGGCTTCTTCTAAGTTTTTTAAATATATATTATAGTCTTTTTCAGTACTAACTCTGATAATTTCTTTCAAAGGAGAAGTTTGTTTATCTAGTATATCTTTTGAAACAATAGATGCTATTTTACCAAATTGTTGGCCTCTTTCTGTTTCTACTATTACTTTAGTATCTTTTTTTAAATCTAATTTTTTTCCATTAAAAAAATATATTTTACCTTTTTCTTTAAATACTACTCCATAAATCTTAAACATTAAATTTTCCCCATCTCTATTACAAATTTATCTAATAAAAGATCAACATTTATATTATAAGCTAATTTTGTTATTGTTGTATCAATTATTCTCATTTTTTTTATTATTCTATTTACATCATTAGTTTCTATTAAAAAGTCATACTTATTTATTGTTTCATTAAAATTTAAAAATTTAGAAAGAGCCTCTCTATATTTAATAAATATTAAATTTAAAAATTGTTCTAAGTTTTGTTTAGAAATAAGTTCATTACTACTGACTTCTTTATTATATAGCAAGCCATTAGAAATTGATTGTTCAATATTAAATATATAGCTATATACAAGTTCTTCTATTTCTTCATAATTATCTATTTTAGTTTTTAAATCAAAGTTCCTTGTATAAATTTGACACCTACTTTTTATTGTAGGAATTACATTATCTCTACTTGTTGTAATAAAAAATCCTATTATATTAGTATTTGGTTCTTCAATAAATTTTAACATGGTATTTGCAGATGAAGTATTTAATTTCTCTGCATTTTTTATAATATAAATATTGTTCTTAGAATAAGTTGGTTTAAACTTAAACTTATCTTTTAGTTCAATTATTTGTTCTTTTTTAATATGCTTACCATCTGGTTCAATTATTTGCACTGAGGGCAAGTTGTTAGAATCTATTAGATGACATATATTACATTTATCACAATCATCCAAATATTCATCTAAACAATTAATTTTCTTAACTAATGAAAGTAATTCATTAAAACATAATTCTATGTCATTTGTTTCAATTAAAAAAGCATGAGCAAGTTTATTCTCAATATATTTATTATAAATTTGATTTATAAAATCTTCTTCTACCACAACAATCTCCTCATTTATTTAATTATCATATATACTACAAATAAAGATATAAATCCAGGTGTTCCCAACAAACTAACAGTAACTACTGTAGGTAAGTTAATAGGTATTAATATATTCATTGATGATAACAAAACATTAATACCGTACAAAAATAGGAACGTAAAACATATTTTTCTAATAACTTTAATTGTTTTTTTTAACATAACCCACCTCACTAATTATATGAGTTGTTTATAAGGTTATGATATTTTTTTTCTGTCTTCTAAAGCTCTATCTAATGTCATTGCATCTATGTAATCAATTTCTGCTCCGATAGGTATACCATATGACAATCTAGAAACAACAATATCTTTTCCTTCTAATATTTTCTTTATATATAATGTAGTTGTTTCTCCTTCGATTGAAGACTTTAAAGCTATAATTAGTTCACATTCATCTAGTTTTTCACATCTTTTAACAAGTGAAGATAAGTTTATATCATCTGGATGAATATTTGCTATTGGAGATATTAATCCGTTTAATACATGGTATGTTCCCTTATAATTGCCTACTTTTTCAAATGCATAAACACTTTTTGAGTCTTCTAATATACAAATAACGTTTTTATTTCTAGAATCATCTTCACATATGTTACAAAGTTTTTTATCGGTTAAATGCCCACAAGTAGGGCAAGGATTTAAATTCTTTTTTGTATCAACAATAGCTAATCCAAAATCTTCTACTTCTTCTTCTGTAAAATCTAAAACAGACAACGCTAAACGTTCTGCAGTTTTTTCTCCAACTCCTGGCATTGATTTAAAGAAATTAATAACTCTTTGTAAATTGTTTGGATACATTAAATTAAACCATTTAATGCTGATCCATACTGTCCAAGAGCTTCGTCTGTAGCCTTATTTATTTGTTCATTTATATCTTTAACAGCAATAACTATCATATCTTCTAATATTTCAATATCATCTGAATCAAGATTATCCTTTTTTATTTTTAAAGTATCTATTTCTTTTTCCCCATTCATTGTTAATACAACAAATTCATTCTCGCAAGTAAACTTTTTTTGATTTATTTCTTCCTTTTTTTTCTTTATATCGTTTTGCATCTTTTGTGCTTGTGCCATTAAATTTTGCATATTCATATATATTCCTCTTTCTATTTTATAACTATCTTATTATTGTCAAAAATTTCTAATGCAATAGATTCAATTTTTGATTTTTTTGTTTTCTCTTTTAAAATTATTTCTTCTTTTAATTTATATTCGTTATTACTTTTTTTATTTTTAATATATTTTTCCTTTTCTTTTTCCCATTCTTTTTTAGTTAGAAATATGATTTTATAATTATTATCAGCAAACATTTTTTCAATTGAAGTTAAATTTTTGTTCAGTAACACAGACTGTGCATCTGAATCTACTTCAATTATCGCATAGTTATTACATGCAGTAACAACTTTACTATCTATTAATAAAGAACAAATTTCCTGATTATTTAATTTTATATTGTCTAAAAACTTTTTCCAATTACTACTAACTTTATTAAGTTTTTCTTTTGACGCATTTACAAAACAATTATTTACTCTTATTTTTTTGAATTTATTAAATTCTTCAGAGTCTTTTTCTTTGTCAGTTTGATTTAGTTTTGTTTTATTTTCTTGAACTTCGTTATCATTCTTATTTTTACTTTTTTGTTCCGAAATTATTTCCCGGGAAATAATTCCACCGGTTTTTTCATCTTTTTTAACATTATTTGCTTCTTTTTTAACTTTTTCTACCTTTTTTACTTGTTTTTCTTCTTTTTTATTGACCGAAATTATTTCCCGGGAAATAATTTCTTCTTTATTTATTGTTTTATTTTCCTTATTTTTTTTCAAAATTGGCTCTAGTATTATTAGTTCAGCTATTAAAAATTGGTTAGAAGTACTCTTAGTAATATTTAGACTTTTCACTAATTCAAATATTATTTTTTTCAAAGTAATATAATCTATGTTCTCATCAACTTGTTTATTAACTATATCAACAGCTTTGTTTTTTAGTAAATCTACAAATTTTTCAACAAAAAATTTGTAATTTGCACCAGTATTGGAAATATCATTGATAATTTTACTTGTTTTAGTTCCATCATAATTCGATAAAGCTTCATATAAATCTGTTAGTTGTTTGTTAGATACACTACCCGAAACTTTAGTTACAGCTAATAAATCAATCTTTTCACCTATATTTAATTGATCTAATAAGCTCAATGCATCTCTAAATGATCCATCTGTAATATAAGATATTTCATTAATCGCTTCATTGTCTATTTTAATTTTTTCAAGTAATGCTATTTCTTTGATGCGTTTATTCATATCTTCTACTGATATTTTTTTAAAATCAAATCTTTGGCATCTAGATAAGATTGTTAAAGGCACTTTTTGAATATCTGTTGTTGCTAGTATAAATATAACATGTTGTGGGGGTTCTTCTAATGTTTTAAGTAATGCATTAAATGCTTCAGTTGATAACATATGAACTTCATCGATTATATATATTTTATAATTTGAATTGTTTGGTGAAATTTTGACATTATTTCTTAATTCTCTTATTTCATCCACTCCATTATTTGAAGCTGCATCAATTTCGATTACATCTGGATTATCATTGCTATTAAGGCAATTAAAACACTTTTCACAGGCTTTATATTCTTTTCTATCCAAACAGTTAACAACTTTAGCAAATACTTTTGCTGTACTTGTTTTACCTGTACCTTTTGGACCAGTAAAAATATAAGCATGTGAAATTTTTTGATTACTAATAGAATTTTTTAATGTTTTTATGATAAAATTCTGACCTATTATATTTTCAAATGAATCAGGTCTGTATTTTCTATATAAAACCTTGTAGTTCATCTTATCTCACCTATAATTTATATTATATCATGGATAATGCTGATTAGTAAATGAAACTGGCAATTAATTTTATAAAGTATATTAACGTTTTTTCTTAAAGAAATCATTTAATAAAATTTTGTATTTATCTGTTTTATTCTCATCGGTTACAAACATTTGTTTGGTTATGGTTTTGCTGTATTGATTTTTTTCTTCTAATCTATCTATCAAATAATACACATTACTAATTCTTGATTCCTTAATTAGGATATTACACATTTTACATGGTTTTAAAGTAACATATAAATCACAATTAGTTAAACGCCAATCTTTAAGTCTTTTACTTGCTTTTATTATTGCATTTATTTCTGCATGAGAAAAAACGTTATTACTTTTAACTCTTGAATTATGTGCTTTTGATATTATTTTGTTATCTTTAACTATGACAGCACCTACTGGAACTTCATCTTTCTTATACGCTTTGTAAGCTTCTTTTAAAGCTTTATCAATAAATTTATTCATTATTACTCCTAAATAAAAAGTGCACACAAACAGTGATTGTTATGGCTGCTATCTTCCGATCCTGACCAGTTTCCAATATATTTGTTGCACTAATTAATTATAACACTAGTGATTTATATTATCAATTAAATTAAATTTTATTTTTTGACAAATAATGAATCCAAAAATTAAGAGTTGATTTATATAATATTTAATTTCTGTTATAAAACACAAACCAAATTT
>CAYUEQ010000003.1:0-35062 GCA_964443805.1 uncultured Muribaculaceae bacterium | reverse complement strand
TAGGCTTGTTAATTTATTTACTAACTAATTCTGTATTATTATTTGATAACGAACTTGCTATATTTAATATTTCTTCACTTGTTAATTTATTACTAGATAGATAGTATTCTTTATTGTTGGTAATCCATGTTAATGAATTAGCAGATAGAGCTCCATAACTGTCATTTAATAAATAAGGTTCTCCATATACTGGAATAATTTCAAATTCATCTGGTATCGATACTGGTTCTTGGACTAGTATAAATGATTTATCTCCACTAAACGTTAGTATTGCTCTTTGACCTGAATCAACATTAATAACATCTTTTGTTGATAGATATGTGTTTGTAGGTATATATAATGGATAGATAATATCATTTATTTCAGCTGTCTCTTCTGTTTTTTCATTTTTCTTTTTATTTTCTTCAGTTAAATCATCATCTAAGTCTTCTTCTTTTGTTGTTTCTTCATTTTTTTCTTCTTTTATTTCTTCTTTACAACAATCTTCATCTAAGTTACTATCTAATTCAAAATAATTGTCTTTAAAAGTTGCTTTATAATCAATAGATTTAAATACTACTTCTATTTTTAAATTATCATCTTCACTATATACTTCTACTTTTTCTGGAACCATATCTTTACTAAAGTAAATTTTTTCATACTTTAAGCTGGGATTGTTAGGATAATCGACATCTGCTGTAACTATGTACTTTTTATTTTTTTGTTCTAACTTTGGTTCAGTAGTAACTTCTAAATCATTGACTAAAGTCGATAATAAATAGGCTTGTGAACTATTATTCGGCCAATCACTTTGGAATTTAAAGCTTTTATTTAAACTAGGAGTTATTACATACACTCCGGATTCATTTTTTAAAATTATTTGTTCATGGTTATTAATTTTGTTAATTAAACTAACACGATATAAATCATCTTTTTTATAAGCAGCTTCAATATCATATGTGAATGTATCTTCATCATTAATTAATTTCATTGATCCTTTTATTAAATATGCTTTTGATTTTGTTACATCTTTTTTAAAATCATTGATTACATTTTCTGACTTAGTTGCACCACAACCAACCAACATTAACATCATTACCAGTAAGCACAATAATTTTTTCATACATCTTCCCCTTTTCTAATTAAGTATATTGGTCGATTTTATTAAATATTCATGAATAAATTAAAAAAAAGTATCCATAATATAAATAAGAAAGAGTGAGGTTATGAATACATTCCATAAAATATGCTTAGTTTTCACAATAATAGGAGCATTTAATTGGGGGTTGGTAGGTTTATTAGATACTAATTTAGTAACAGTATTGTTTGGAGTAGACACAGTATTAACTAAATTAACTTATTCTATTATAGCAATATCAGCTTTAATCAATTCAGGTCTATTATTTAAAGAGTGGACCGAGGAATAAAAAAATTATCAAATCGATAATTTTTTTTATGTTTCTATTTATTTAGCTGATATTACAATATTGATTGTTTTAGTTTTAGATACAAATTGTAATCTCGGATCGTCTCCTTCAACAATAACTGGTACACTATGCGTTCCAATTCCATAATCACTTAAATCAACATAAGCTTTAATACCTGTAGGGTTTTCTTTTAATTCATTTAAGACTCCTGTTACTCCTTTAACAATTACGGTTACATTAGTTTCACCAATACTAGTTGCTCCGGCTGAATAACCCCCACCTAAGTTTTTATGTTCCACAGCAATGTTATCTATTTCTGCAGAACTTTCAGTACCAACTTTAACATCAATTGATGCTGTTGTTTCACTCATAAATCTAATTCCAGCAGGTTTTAGAATAGTAACATTAAATGTTTTATCATTGTTTAATCCATCAATATCTAGTTCTATAGGAATATGTTGAATTTTATCTAACATTTCTTTGTCCCCATAAATTCTTATCTTATTTACATTGCTATTTATTGATGCTATTGCAGTCCCAACTGTAGCAGAACCCTTAGTTATTATTTTAACTGGTACTTCAGAAGAATAAGAATCTAGAGTAACTTTAGCACTTACATTTTTTGGTACTATTTCAATATTATTTAATGTTTTACCGTTGCCATCATATGCAATTAATTTTAAATTGTCTAAAGTAAAGGTTCCAGCTTCTTTTAATTCTTCATTACTTAAATCTATTATCGCTTTAACTGTTGCAACTTTTTCTAATGATTCTTTAGAACCTTTAACAACAACTTCACTTCGATCTAATGTAACATCTCCCACACTTAATTTTTGATCTAGTGCATCTTGGTTCATTAAATCATAGCCAATTGTTTTTATCGTACTTATTTTCTCTTTAATAATAACTAAGACATAAGAAGGATCTAGTTTATAATTTATTGAATCTATCGCTTGTGCGTAAGATAAGTATACTTTATGTTCTCCAGTACCTAAACCACTTAAATCAATAGTTACTTCATGGTCTCCTAATTGTTTAGAAAGATATAAATCGCTTTTTCTTCCTATTAGTGTTATATCAACAGTTTCTGGTAACCCCTCAACCACATAGGCTTCTTCATTATATATAACTTTAACCGGTTGTTCGCTTATCACTTCGGCTTCGGTTTCAACTAAAGATATAACTTTACTATCAACTAAGAAAAATACTAGCACTGCAAATATAAGTGATAAATAAATCAATGTTGATTGTTTATTTAATGTTCTTTCTATAATATTTGAGTTAGATTTTAACTTTTTACTTACTAACACAACTACTGTACTTATTGGTGTAACTATAATTCTATCTATTACATTATATATAGCTTTTGAAAAAGATTTAATAGCTTTTACTATCTTACTCATCGTCTTCATCCTCCTCATCTGCCTCATAGAACATTTCAGTTTTAGGTTTTAATTCCTCTAATAATTTATCTCTTAATTCGTCAATTGAAATGTTATATTTTAAAACACCATCATATGCAATACTTAAACGTCCTGTTTCTTCAGATACTACTAAAGCAATTGCATCTGTCTCCTCAGCAATTCCAAGTGCTGCTCTATGTCTAGTTCCTAGTTTTTTACTTACTTCTGGATTCATACTTGTTTTAAATATTGCTCCAGCACATGTAATTTTATTACCTTGAACTATTACTCCCCCATCGTGTAGTGTACTGTTAGGGAAAAACAATGATTCTAATAGTTGTGATGATATATTGGCATATATTTTAGTAGCGGGAGCAATATATTCTTGTAATGAAACATCTCTTTCAATTACTATTAAAGCACCTATCTTCTCTCTTTTAAGATTTTCAAAAGCAGAAATTATATTACTAACTACTTGTTCACGTTCAGTAACAGTTAATGCTTTATGCCTTCCTAATAATTGTGTTCTCCCAATTGTTTCTAAGAAAGTTCTTATTTCTGGTTGGAATATAATTATTAGCGCTAGTGGTCCCCAAGTAATTACATACTCAAATAACAAACCTACAGTATATAAATTTAATATATTACTAATAAGCTTTATCACTAGTATCCAAGCGATACCCTTTATAATTAAAACTAATCTTATATTTTTACGGAAATTCTTTAATAAATAATAGAATAATAACCATACAATCGATATATCAATTATTTTTGTTATTACACTCCAAATTGATGTTATAGTCATTCTTAATTCTCCTATCTCTTCATAAGATACATTATAACAAAAAAAGCCTTTTGTTAAAAGGGCTTTTTGTTTTTATTCTTTATGATTTGTATCATCACTAATTGCTGAATCATCATAAGTTACTACATTATCATCAGTTATTTCAACATTTTCTTCAGTTTTACTTGTCTTTTTTTCTGTTACTGCTTCGTTTAAAGATATATTTTCTAATGCTGCTTCATTTTCTTCTAAAAATATTTCTTCATCTGTTTTTTTAACTTTCTTTTCTTTTTTAGGTTTTTCATCCTTTTCTTCTTTATCTATTTGTTCTTTTTTCTTTGTATCTGCTAAATATCCAATTAGAGCAAAAATTAGTATTAAAGAAATAATTAAGAACCATAAATAATTATTAACTAAAAACGTTTTAAAAAATTCCACACTATTCCTCCTTTATTCTTATATATCTACAGTATCATATGTTCAATTATACATTATTATTCATTTAATTGATAGTTAGTTTTTGTCCTTTAGGTTGAATATTAATATAAGTTTTACCATCATTTATTTCTATTTCTTTACCATTTATATCGCTATATGTTGTTTTTTTAGTTCTTGAGTTCTTAGTCCATGTTATTTTAATAGCTTTACCATTAGTTATATAGTAACCATTCCCTGTACCTATATTTTTAATATCTTGACGATTAGTTGCACTATCAATTGTATAGTTTGCAACACCTGTTACTACTATGATATTTTTGAATTCTAATTGTTCGTTTTTAGCAGCATCAACATGAGAGGCGCCATTAATACTTTTTAAATAAACTTTCTTTTCTTCATTATAAGTAAAAGAACTATATATACTTTTAGAATAATTAACTCTTACGTCAGTTGCTGGTAGAGTTTCAGTTTCTTCAGGATATTTATTTAATAAATCAAATTCATCAATGACATAATTTAATAATTTGAAATCTGTACTATCTGTTCTATATTTTCGATTTCCAGCCGCTTTTAACATATTAGCTGAACTCGTGTATGCATTGTGAGGTGCTCTATGTAAACTAGAATCACGCCAGAACATATTTGATGGATTTGATAGCCCATTTAAATTTTGGATTCTATATTTTGAAATATCGTTTTCAGCTTGAGGACTCCAACCAAAGTGAACAAATATGGCATCATTTTCTAAGACATAATCTAAAAAGTAATGTCGTGCGCTTCTTACTGGTCCTATTTGTTTAACGTTTGAATCTTTATATAATGCTAACATTCTAGTTAAACCACCTTCAACAATCATTTCGTATATTAAATAAGCATCTTTTGTTCCTACTTGAGGTCTTGCTGCTTTTACATTATCGATGACAACTGCATATGGTCTTGATTTACTATCCAAATCGATCACTTGTAATTTTTTCACTGGTTTTTTTTCGATAATTTCTTTTATTTTATCTTTTGTTTCTTTGCTAAACCAATCGTTTTTATATCCATAATAAATAACCCCTATACCTATTATAATAATTATAAACAAACTAATTATTATTATTTTTATTTTTTTAGTAAGTTTTAATTTAATTTTTTTGTTTTTTTTGTTTTTCTTCATAAAAATACCTTCTTTCTTATATATTAACTATAGCATTAATTTTTAACTAAATAAATCCCTAATAATATGTTGTTAACAGTCATAATATCACTTTTTACAAACAACATGTTTTTATTGACTATAATATTATGTTATGTTATCCTATTCACCATTAATCGAGGGGAGATTGGTAGTATGTCAAGAAAAAATGATTTTAAATTCAAGGAAACAGTTAAAGAAGCTTTACATAATTTACAAGTACAAGAAAAAGAAATGTTGTTTAATAAAAATGTAGCTGAATTAGAAAAGCTAGCTGAAGAAAATAATATAGAAGGACACTCAGAAATGACTATTTCTGAATTAATTGATGCTATTTATAATTCATCACTTATTTCAAAAGTTACAATTGATGTTGAAACTGATGCTTTACCAGTAGCAGATATTGAATTAATAGACGAATATTATTTACAAGCAATTAAATTAAGAAAATATCTTAAAAGATTTTTAGCACTAACTACTGCAGGAGTTATTGCTTTAGCATGTTATCATGCTGGAAAGCATTCTAAAGCTAATGATAAAATTATTAAAGATTTAGAAACACAACAACCAACTTTAGAACAAACAGTTGAGCCAACTGTTTATCCAAAATATAAAAATGAAGAACATGTAGAAGAAACTTATGTATTTGATGATGAAAAAGCAATAGAAATTGCAACAGACATTAAAAATGATTTTGATAAGTTAGAAGATGTTAATTATAGCATCGAATATATTGCAGATATGACACGTATTAGTCATAATGTTGCACCACTTGATGAAACTTTAAATGTAGATGACTATTATAATTATTTTAGAGATATATTAAATAAACAAACTGTAAATGCGGCGAATGCATTAACTAATGATGAAAATAAAAAAATTGGTTTAACTGAAGAAGATAGAAATATCGGTACTGAGATATTTTTATCAAAACATTTTGAACCTAATACAATGGATAGATTATTAATAGAGAATCTAGAACAAGAAATAAATGCGATTGTATTGAATCCTGTTTTAAATGAAAAAAATGGAGAACATGCATTAAATATTCTAAGGATATTTTATGATGTATATGTATTAAATGGTAAACAAACAGAACTTGGAATTATTACGAAAAATAATTTAACTCCTACTGGTATATATTTAGGTAGAAGATTAATATTAAGTGCTTCACCTCTTATTGCAGGTCTTGATTTAGCAGATATGATTGAATATGAACAATTATTTGCAGTTGATGATCATAATAAAGAAGAATTAGAAGTACATGGTTATAATAATTTACCTGGAGAGCATTTAAATTTAATAAGACAAGTTTTAAATCCAATACCTCATGATGACTATTTAAACTATTTTGATATGAGACTAAGAGCAGTATTTAATATGTCTGCAGAAGAAGCAGCAAATATAATATTTACTCATGATGATGAAGAAATAGAAGGTACTTGGGATGAAGCAATCAAAGAAGAATTTGCAAGAAAACTTAAAGTTTCAGTTGAAGATTTAGAAGTTAAAACAATTGAATACTTTGATTTAAAAATAACTTATGCAACATTCATTGAACAATATTCAGATTTTGTTAAAGGTTCTTTACCAGTATATGAAGACAGTATTGGTGAAGTTGCTTATGAACAATTAGATAAACAAATTAATGATTCTAAAACATTAAAATTAAAATAAATAGTATTGGGGGAAAAGTATTATGTACGAAGAAAAAAAATGGAAGAATATTGATTGGAAAGGTTTAGGTCTTAAGGCTATAATCGTAGTCTTAGCTTTACTATTATTAATTTGGTTAGTGCCTAAATTAATTCCTGATCAAAAAGAAACAAAAGAAACAAAAGATAAAACTACTGTTGTTGAAAAAGTACCAAGTAAAACATTTAAAGAAAACTTAGATACAATTAAAGATGCTGCTAAAGCTTACTTTACTGTTGATCGTTTACCAAATGAAATTGGTGAGGTTTCCAAACTGACATTAGAAACAATGTTAGATAAAAAAATGATTTTAAAATTTACTGATGAATTTGGTAACTTTTGCGACAATACAAACAGTTTTGCTGAAATGAAAAAAATTTCCACTAACGAATACGAATTAAAGGTTCAATTATCGTGCAGTGGAGAAACTGATTTTATTGTAGAAACATTCGGATGTTATAACGTATGTACAGATATAGATTGTAAGGTAGAATTAAAACCTATTACTACTTGTAAACTAACATGCCCAACTGGGTATACGTTAAATGGTTCGGATTGTTATAAAAATGGTTCGGAAAAAATAAAAGCAACAAAAAATTATTCTGAACAAAAAGAAATTAAAGAAGATGCTAAAGTAAACAGAGGCGGAAGCTATACAGTTTATATTAACCCCACTGTTAAAGTTGGCTCAAATGAATATGGTTGTCCAACAGGTTATAGTAAATCTGGTAGTGGTGGTAATACTAAATGTTTTATAACCTTATATGCAAATAGATTATCGACAAACAATACAGTTTATAACTGTCCAAGCGGATATAAAAGAAGTGGCAGTGGCGCATCTATGTCATGTACAAAAGTTAATTCTTTAAAAGCTACAGCAACACAAACATATACAGATAGAAAAGCTACTGCAATACAAAAAAACAGTGATACAAATGCAACTGCTAAAACTACTACATCATGTCCAAGTGGTTATCCTACTAGAGATGGTAATCGCTGTTACAAAACAACTAACGCTACTAGAACAACCACTTATGGAAGTTGGTATGTATATACAACTAAAAAGACTACATATCCACAAAGTCCTTATACTAAAACTACTGAGAAAATGGTTTATACAGGAATGACTAGTGGCGGTGGAGCTTTAGATTATTATAATTATACTGTTTATAGAAGAACTTCTTCATATAAATATACATGTTCATCAGGAACAAGATACAGCACTTTATGTAGACATTATAAAAATGTAGTTTCTACTACATCATATAGTTGTCCATCAGGTACTACAAGAATTGGTAGTGGTTCAACAATGAAATGTAGAACTACTTCTACAAGCTACTATTGTCCGACTGGTACACAAATCGGTAGTGGAGCATCAATGGTATGTAGACATTATTCTACTAACTATTCTTGTCCTAAAGGAACTTCAGTAGGTAGTGGTTCATCAATGTCATGTCAAGTTACTACTACTACAAAAGCTACTGCATCTAGTGGTCAAACTACTTACTACTGTCCAAGTGGTTATACAAGATCTGGTAGTGGTTCATCAATGTCATGTTATGATGTTCAATATACTAATGTTATTGTAAAACCAGGAAGAATAGATTACTCTTGTCCAAAAGATTATGATAAATCTGGAAGTGGAGTTAACACTAAATGTTCTAAATCAATTAAGAGTGATGATAAATACTACTGTGAAGATATTAATGCAACATTAAAAGATAACAAATGTTATAAAACAACTAACAGTGAATTCTTAGGATATGAATGTCCTGAAGGTTATAACTTAGATAATTCTTATTGTTATAAACCTACAACGCAGAAAGTTAAAGCACAAGAAGTATGTAATGCTGATACCCCAATTGAAAAAGATGGTGTTGATGTAAGTAAAACAAGTATTGAAAATATGTCAACATTTGATATGATAGTGTATTTCTTTATAGTTCTAGGCACTATCATAGTATCAATAGAAATAATGCTTTATAACAAGCAAAGAAAAGACAGAATAAATTATTACTAATAAAAAACGGAAGATAACTTCCGTTTTTATATGCCGTTATTAATTATTTTTTATTAACTATTCAACAATAGTAAGTTTATTATTCTTTATATGGTTAATAAAACTATCTTTAAAGTCTGTTAAGTCTTTTTGATTAAGGGTTTTATCCATTGCACTAACAACATATCTTATCGTATAACGTTTTTCATCTTTAGTTTCGTATGTATCAATAAGTTCATACGTTTGAATTATTTCACTTCTAAATTCTTTTAAGATTTTATATAATTCATAATATTTTTTATCGTTAGATGTAATAATCGTATAATCTAAAGTTACTGCTGGATATTTACTAATAGTTTTAAATAATTTTAATTTTTTTTCTAAAGACATATATTGATCAAAATCAATTTCTAATACTACAAATGATTTCTTCTTAGATATTATATTTCCAATATTATTTTCAAATACCTTTATTTGCCCTAAAATGTTTTTATTGTGAACAATATTATAAGTTAAATCTTTATTATAATATTTCTCACTTTTACTTTTCTCAAAATTTATTTCAATATTTTTAAAAGTTTTAAATATATTTACAGCAATGTTTTTTAATATTTGATAATTACTTGCTGTTTTAGATTGTTCATCAGCTATTAGTATAGATAACATTCTTTTATTTTCATTATTTTTAATTACGGTTCCTATTTCAAATATGCTTACCGAATTAATATGTTTTAAGTTTTCTTTAGCCACTTCTAATAAAGTTAAATTTAAGTCGTCTCTTAATATATTATCTGTTGATTTCTCTACTAAGCTTATATTTTCTTTACTTATATTTAATTCATTTAAGAAGTGAGTTTTATACCATAGATATGTATGTACTTCACTTAAATTATATTTAGTAGCTAGCAATCTTTTAAGGGTGTACTCATTATCAATTATATTTTCTAGTTCAGTAAATGTTAATTCTAATTTTAATGGTTTAATCTCAATGTTTTCAAATCCATACATTCTAGTAATTTCTTCAATTATATCTTCTTCTATTTCTATATCTTTTGTTGCTCTAAAGGTTGGAACTGTTATTTTATAATCGCTTTTATTAGATTTAATCTTAAATCCTAAAGATTCTAAAATATTTTTAATAGTTTCATCTTTTATTTCAAACGATAAATATCTATTTAATTTTTCTTTATGTAAAATAATTTCTTTTTCTTTTAATTCATTAGGATAGTTGTCTGTTAAGTTAGAAGCAATTTTTATATCTTTATCGATATCTCTTAACAATTTAACAAATCGTTTAATAGCTAATTTAGTCATATTAGGATCTAATGATTTTTCAAATCTAGTACTTGCTTCTGTACGTAAACCTAAATTTGTTGCAGTCTTTCTAATGTTAGTACTATCAAATGAAGCAGCTTCTATTAAAACACTAGTAGTATTATCTTCTACTTCTGATTTTAATCCACCCATAATACCTGCAATACCAATATATTCTTCATTATTTTTAATCATCAGAGTGTCGCTTGTTAATTTTCTTTCAATGTTATCTAATGTAACAAATGTATCGTTGTCTTTTGCTAAACCAACATTTATTTCTGTTACTTTATTAGCATCATAAGCATGGTTTGGTTGTCCCAGTTCTAGCATTATATAATTTGAGATATCAACTAATAAATTAATGCTTCTTACACCAGTATAGTGTAGAAAAATTTGCATCTCTATTGGACTTTCTTTTTTTGTAACATTATTTACTTTTAATGCACTAAATCTAGAACAAAGATTTTTGTCTTCTATCTTAATTTTTATATCTTTTTTATCATTTGTTATCTTTTCTATATCTAAAGGTAGTAATTCATTACCAGTTATTGCAGCAATTTCTCTTGCTATACCATAATGTCCCCAAAGATCTGGACGATTTGTTAACGATTTGTTATCAATTTCAACAATTATATCTTTTATCTCTGGATAGTATTCTGTTATATCAACTCCTAAAGGTGCATCAGCAGGTAATTCTAAAATACCATCGTGATTATCTCCAATACCAAGTTCATTAACAGAACAGCACATTCCTTGTGATTTAAAACCTGCTATTTCTTTTTCTGAAATATCAAACCCAGATACCCTTCCCCCAGGTTTTACATAGGCAACTTTCATTCCTAATTTACAATTAGGAGCACCACATAAAACATCATATTCCTCTTTACCATCACTTACTTTAAGTAAATGGTATTGATCTTTCTTAGGATGTACTTTATGTTCAATAATTTTTGCTACTACAACATCTTTTAAATCTTCCTTACTTCCTTTTATAATAACTTCTTCAACTTCAGCTGTTCTAATACTAAATTTATCCCATATATCTAAAAAGTTAATAGTATCAGCATTTTTAATATGTTTTTTTAATTTATTACAAGATATTAACATTATTTTCCCTCCTACTCTATATTCCATTGTTTTAAATATCTTAAATCCCCAGAATTTAAAACTCTTATATCATCAATTTTATATTTCATCATAACTAATCTTGTTAATCCCATTCCAAATGCAAACCCATTATATTCATCAGGATCAATTCCACCAGCTCTTAAGACATTAGGGTGAATCATTCCGCCTGGGCAAAGTTCTATCCAACCAGTGTTTTTACATGTTGAACATCCTTTACCATCACATATTTGACAAGTACAATCTATTTCAAAACTTGGTTCAGTAAAAGGAAAGAATCCTGGTCTTGTTCTTACTTCTATATCTTTTTTAAATATTTCTTTTAACATTTCTCTAACAACGTATAATAAATTACCGATTGATATATCTTTATCAATTACCATACCTTCAAATTGAAAAAAAGTGTTTTCGTGAGAAGCATCTAAACTTTCATTTCTAAATGTTCTTCCCGGACAGACTATTCTAATAGGAGCACCATACTTTTCCATTGCATGAATTTGACTATTAGATGTATGTGTTCTTAATACTTGGTTATTTGTTAACCAATAAGTATCATGCATATCACGCGCAGGATGAGTTTCTGGAACATTTAATGCTTCAAAGTTATAAAACTCTGTTTCCATTTCTCTCCCACTAACTATTGTAAATCCCATTCTTCTTAAAATATCACAAAGTTCTTTTGTAACGATTGTTATTGGATGTAAACTACCAACAGTTTTATCAACAGGTAAAGTTTCATCAAAAGAAATGCTAACTTTATTACCTATTTCTTCAACTCTTTTATTAATGTTAGCTTCTAACTCTTTTTTAATCTTATTTAATAGTCCACCATAGGTCTTTTTATCTTCAATAGACATATTCTTTAAATTACTTAAATACTCATTTAACTTACTTTTTTTTCCTAAATATTTTGCTTTAACATTTAAAAGATCTGCTTCTTTTTCACAAAGTTCTACTTCTTTTAAACAATCAGCAACTATTTTTTTTAATTCATCTTTCATTTTTTCCTCCAATAAAAAAATTCTAAAATATGGGACGAATTATATCCGCGGTACCACCCAAATTCTAGAAATCTAGCTCTTTATTATAGATTATTGCTCTATTCACATTTAATACTAAAATGGTTGAAATTCGTTATTAATTTTATAAAGTATTTTCAGCCCAGATACTCTTCTCTTTTAAGGTTTATTAATAACTACTAAAGTTCCATTTATCAATATATTAATTAATGATATTTTACCATATAGAATTTTATTATTCAAGTACTAGAAACATAAAAAAAGAGCTTAGCTCTTTTAGTAGTTTTCTGCTTTTAATTCCATATATGATTGTGAATGTGCACACACTGGACATAATTCAAGTGCATCTTGACCTTCATAAATATGTCCACAGTTACGGCAGATCCATTTAACTTTATCATCTCTTTGGAAAACAATATTGTTATCAATATTTCCTAAAAATTGTAAATATCTTTTTTCATGTTCAACTTCAACACCAGCTACACCATCGAATAAATCTGCGATTTCATCAAATCCTTCTTCGCGTGCTGTTATTGCAAATTCTTTATACATTTCAGTCCATTCATAGTTTTCACCTTCAGCTGCATCTTTTAGGTTTTCAGTAGTTGTTGGTACTTTACCACCATTTAGATATTTAAACCATAATTTTGCATGTTCTTTTTCATTTCTTGATGTCTCATCAAAAATAGCTGCTATTTGCTCATAACCATCTTTTTTAGCTTGAGAAGCATAGTATTCATACTTAACACGAGCTTGAGATTCACCAGCAAAAGCCGCTAGTAAATTTTTTTCTGTTTTTGTTCCTTTTAATTCCATTAAATCATCTCCTTACATATTAATTATATCATTTAATAAGGGAAATATCTATATTAGTTCTAAGTTTTATTTACTAGAACATAAAATTTATCATAAACAATTTTAATCTCAAAATAAGTAACCAAAATAAAAACACTGTAATATACAGTGTTAATTACTAATTTTATCTTTAAATAATGGTATTAATTTATTTAATAAATCAACATCGTCTATTGGTATTACTGAATTGTTATCTACTTGAAATATTAATATTTCTTTTACCATTACTTTTTTAGTTTCATCTAAAGCGTTAGTAAGCAAATATTGTTTATTCTCATAATTTATTTCAACTGAAATTATATACTTTCTACCATTTTTTAATGTAATAATAGCATTTTCTTTGAATATCATTATATTAAAGTTTCAATTTCTGGTGCAGTATTAAACATCGGTTCTACATCTGCTTCTTTTTCTACTGTACTCTCATTTTCCTTAGTTTTTGTTGTCGGAATACCTAAAAATGCTTCTAAATCAACAAAATCTTCATTTTCTTTATCATTTTGAATTTCAGTATATATTTCACTATTTTCTATATCATCAATTTCCAAAGATTTTTTAAATTGTTCAATTTCATTAATCATACGATCTAAATTACTTATAATATCATCTGTTAAGTATTTACTTTTGTGTTTTTTAAGTTCTTCTAAGTTTGTTATTTCTGCATTTAGCTCAATTGCTTTAGAAACTATTTTTTTATTAGCTTCTTTTTCTCTTTCGATATAGTCTTGTTTATCTCTTTCAATACTTTCTAAATCTTCTTTAGGAAAATCCTTTTGACTTATATCTTCACATTCTTTAATCATTCTTTTACAAAACTGAACCTCTTTTACTGAAAATCCTAAAGCCATAGTTATTCTTTTAATACTAGAGTATATTTGCTCTTGCAACGAAAGGACTTCTACTTTATCAATTGCTTCATCTCTTATTATAATTGTTTCTGCTTTAGTCATAGCAATATTTTCAATATCACTATCTAAACCTCTTATTGGCCTTATCTTAGCCATAGATAATCACACCCTTTTTATTCTAAATCAATAATAACATAAACATTTTTTTATATCAATTAAAAAACAGTTTTTAAACTGCTTATATTAACTTTTTTAATTCTATTAAATCAAGAAAATCTATTTTGTTATCTTGGTTTAAATCTAAACATTTATTAATATTTTCATTATCTAAATTATTATTGAGATAATTCATTAAATATAAGATATCAAAGTTGTTTATTATATTATCTCCATTAGCATCTCCGATTATACAGTTGTTTTCATTCTCTACAATTGAGCCATCAATTACAATTTTTGTACTTGCAGCTATTTGACCATCTTCTGTAGCAACTGTTAAATTAGCCTCACCAATACTCATACCAGTTATATCTCCATTACTATTAACTATAGCTACCTCTGAATTATCAATTGACCAAACTAGATTTTTAGCTGTTGCATTTCTAGGAATAATATTAATAGTCGCTTTTTTTGTTTCTCCTATTACAAGTTTAACTTCTTGAATTGTAATATCTTTTATATCAACTTGTTTATCAGTTATCTGTAACGGAACAGCATTGATGCTAGTTTTTTCTTTTTCCATTAATACAACCATACCACCATATATACATAAGGCAGAAATAACACAAATAAGCGAAATAGGAATAATATATTTCGCTTTTAAGTTATTAGATTTAATTTTAGTTTTTGGTTTTGTTGTTTCAGTAGGAAACAACACCTCTACATCTTCTGTTTTTCTTTTCATTTAATATAGTCCTTTTATTATTATATTGAAGTAAATATGCTATTTTTATTAAATACATAATAACCACAAATAGCCAGTGCTGAAATTACTAATATTAAAACTAGAGGGCCATCGATTGAGTTGTCAGGGTTTTCTTTTGGGGTTGCAGTTTCTGTTCCTACCGTAACTTCTGTTTCAACATTATTGGCATTCCTTGAATTACTATCAGAAATTGAAGTTAATCTTATTTTTTGAATACCAGATGAATCATTTGATGAAGTTAAAAATATATTACCTGTTTTACCGATAAATGATTCTGTTGTTTTAGTCCCATTTAATTGTAAATTTGATGCCTCTGATAAATCAATTGTTGCTTGAAAAGCAGTAACTGATGGATCTGATGTACTAACAGTACAAGTAAATTCTTTCCCTGCATCAACTTGAGTTGGGCATGATAAAGAAACTGTAAAATCTGATGCTGATACTACTATCGGTAGTAATAAAATCGCTCCTATAATTATACTAAATATTTTTTTCATTATTTACCTCACATTCTACTATTAATATACCCTATTAGTATTTTAATAATAACACACATTTTTATTTTTAGTCAACTATTGACAAAGAAATAATTAAAATATAGAATTAATATAGAATAGAAGGTGATTAAGTGAGATGCAACGCCTGTGGTGCAACATGTGAAAGTACTGATCGTTTTTGTTATCAATGCGGTGTATATTTAAAGAAACCCATTTCTTTAACAACTAACATTAATACTGATAACGTTGATTTAATTGGATCTTTATTCTCTTTCTTAAGTATTTTTATTTTAGTTTTAGCTGTTTTTATTTACTTTTTTTCAACAAGAACGGGAAAATTATATTTGAACGATAGTTTATATACAAGTTCATCATATGAAAAAAGCACTTCATTGTACGGTTATTATAAAACTTCTATCGACTATGACACTGTTTTTAAGAAAGAGGAAATATTTAGTATTAATGATGGCAAAGAATTAATACTAAATCATTCAAATACACAAAAAGAAACTTGTCAAAAAAAAAGTATTGCTGAAATAGAAAAAAGAATTAGTACTAATTTTAATATAACAGCTGTTAATTTATGCGAAATGGAAAATAAAGTAGTTTTAGAACTTGAAAAAATATTAACAAAAGTCTTTAATATATTTCCAGAAACTTTAGGATATATGTCAAATATAACTTTGATGAATCCAAAAGTTGATGATAATTTTATTGCAGCATATATTCCTATTTTTGAATTTGCTAATAGTAATTTAAATATAAAAGACTATCCTCTAGTTACTAAATCAATGCTTATATTAAACAGTAATTATTTTTTAAACTATTCTTTTTTAGATAATACTGTAAAAAAAGCATCAGAAATTGGTTACTTTCCACCTAATGCTTATGGAATGTCTTCAATAGCTCATGAACTAGGTCATTACATTTCTTTTGTTGCACTTTTAAAAGAAAATGATGTTGATAGTTTAGTAATGGTTGATAAAGATTCATTCCCCACTGCTTTGAAAATAAGTAATGCCGTAAGTAGTGGTTCCTTTTCTCACGATATTATAAAAAAAGCTTATAATAATTATCAAATAAATTATCCTTCTGAAAATTTAAGTGAAACTGATTTTTGTTCCTTAATCTCAGATTATGCTATTTCTTCTATTTATGATGAAACAATTGCCGAAGCAGTTCACGACTATTTCTTAAACGACACCAATGCATCACTTGCATCAATCGAAATTATCAATGTTTTAAAAAATATTTTAGGAGGTACTAATTAAATGAAAAAATGTTTATTACTACTGCTTTTACTACCTACAGTTGTATTTGCAGATATCAAAGAAATAAACTTTGATTATAATAATTTTTATGGAAGTATTAAAGCAAAACTACCAACAAAAATTATTCAAGATGTAACACCAAAAACATATAATAAAAAACTTATTAAAGATATTACTCATCAACTAATTAATAAAAATAAAAGTAAAGAAGTTTTAAAATATAGTTATGATAAAAATAGTGATTCGATAATTAAAGATGTACATAAGGATATAAAAGAATTAAAAATAAAAGTTAATTATATTAATGTAGTAGATTATATCGAAACTAACGTTTATACTATTTCAAAAGTTATTGTTGAAACAAATGATAACAACAATTTAGGACTGACTTATTTTTTAAAAGACAATAAAATAGTTAATGTAGTTTTAGAGCCTAACGATATTATTGAAAACTTTTTTAACGAAGCTAAAGATAATAATAAATTGTTTTTAGAAACTTACAATCTTATGGATAACAATATTAATAATATTCCAGATATAGATAATAAAAACATTAATTTTGATTATGATAAAGTTGTTATCTTACATACATATAAAAATAATGGAATAATAAATACTGCTGTTGGATTTTTTATTAGCAATGGAATTATAGCAACAAGTTTTGATTATATTAATAATTCATTAAATGAAAGTGATATTATATCGGTTTCAAACAATCATCAAACATATAACATTGTTGGTTTAGTGGACTACAATCATCACTTAGATCTTGCCCTATTAAAAGTTGATAGTGATATTACTCACTATCTAGAAGTAGACACAAATTATAAAGATGTTTATCAAGTAGGAACAAAAGATGGTTTTAAATTATCTACTACTGGTGGTAATTTATTAGATAAAGAAAACTTAATAACACTTCTACCTTCTTCATTGAATGATGCAGGAGCTCCCTTATTTAATGAATTTGGGAAATTAATTGGAATGACAAAGAATAATTTTTTAGAATCTCCAATAACTCTTAGTATTAAAAATCAATATTTAAAAGATATTCAAACTAAACTAAATAACTTAACTTACTCTAATATTAGTGCAGTCAGTTTAAAAGAAATAAAAAATAATTTTTATACATCTACATTAAATAACGAAAGCGAAATATTAAAATCTACTCAAGTTAACATTGGAGATTTAAATAACAATATCGATTTAGATTTAATTAAAATAAGTACTAAAGATAATATTACTACTTTTAAATACAATGCAAACAATTATAAACTATTGGGTACTTTAAGTCAGACAAGTTTATTTACAACACAATTAATTGATGAAGGATTTAAAGTAACTAAAAGTAACATTAAAGAAATATACTCTAACTCTAATTATAATATAATTCTACTTGATGTATTTAATTATTTATTGGTAATAGTGGAGGAAAAATAATGAAAAAAAAATTAATTTTGATTATGTCTATTATATTAATATTAGTTATAATTATAAGTATACTATATTATAAAAATTTTGTTGTTACAAAACACTATAAAAATAATGATATAAAATTTGATTATGATAATATCTGGAATATAGAAGAAAAAAATAATATATTAACATTAACTAAAGAAGATGCAGTAATAAATGTCTATGTCAATAAATTAGACAATTCTAAAACTATAGCTACTATTAAAAATATTGTAAAAGCAGAATATCATGACTACACTCTTATATACGAAGATACTAACACATTTAATACTAACTATTTAGGCGCTAATTTGATTTTAGAGGGTGAAGACAACCAACTACTAACTTCTATCCTCCAAAAGGCAGAATACGTTGTAATCGTCGAATATAGCAACGATAAAGACGAGTTTGATATCTATCTAGATAATGTTATTAAAATAATATCAAAAATAGAAATATTAGGTGATTAAATGATTTGTCGAAGATGTTCTCATGAAATAAAAGAAATAGATGCTTATTGTCGTACGTGTGGCTTAAAAACATACAACAACATTTCAGAAGTTAATGCTCAATTATCAGCCCAAATTAACAAACTAAATTTGAGTGAAGAAAAAGAAGAAAAAAACAAAAGTAATATTTTAATTTTATCAATTGGCATTACAGTTATTATTATGTTAATATTAATATTAACAATACTAATATATACAATATTAAAAAATAGTTAAGGAATGATTATATGATAAAATTTAATGAACTAGACAATAATACTAAAGCATTAATTTATTTTGCTCTTATACTAACTGTTATTGCAATACTAGGAACACTCATAAGTAATGTAATTAAAAATAAACCCTTTAAAATTAAAGGTGTTGAATACACAATACCAGTAGATTACAATTTTGATAACGCCGAAAAAGATGGATACGTAATTTACAGAAGAAACTATTCAGCCAATGAAGAAAAAGTACAGCAGTTCTATAACGATGTTCAAAATCAAAAAGATTCATCTATAACACTTATTAATTATACTCGTGAAGATTTTCCGTTAATAGATCAATTCCATTATAAAAATGGTAAATTTATTCTTTATTTGGACTACACAAGAGATCCTTTCGCATATGAAACATATAAAGAAAAAGTTGTTTCTTTTGAAATAAAAGATGTTGAAATAGATACTAATACTTATGGTAAAAAGTATATTAAAGAAAAAACAGAGAATTAAAAAATAGAACTATTAAACTAGTTCTATTTTTACTTCTAATGCATCGTCTCCGATTCTTTCTTTTAATTTTAAGATTCTTGTATAACCACCATTACGGTCTTTATAGCGAGGAGCAAGTTCATCAAATATTTTTTTAACTACTTCTTTGTCATTATGTAAGAATGCTAATGCTTGACGTCTTGCAACTAAAGTACCTTTTTTTCCATAAGTAATCATACGATCTACAAATTTAGATACTTCTTTAGCTCTAGCTTTAGTAGTAACAATACTTTCATTCATTATTACATCTTTAGTTAGCCCTGCTAATATACTTCTTCTAACTTGTGTATCTCTTCCTAGTTTATTATATGACATCTAAATCCTCCTATTCGTGAAACTTAAGACCAAGCTCTTCAACTTTATCTACTACTTCTTTAAGTGATTTTTTACCTAAGTTTCTTATTTTTGTTACTTCTATTTCTTTTTTAGCAATTAAGTCTTGAACAGTATGTATTCCCGCTCTTTTTAAACAGTTATAAGCTCTTACTGAAAATTCGATTTCTTCAATTGGAGTTTCTAATGTTTTAGCACTATCATCAACTTTCTTTTCAGCCATTAGTCCAGTTACATCACTAATTGCATTTAGATCTGCTATTATATTCAAATGTTCTATTAATATCTTAGCTGATAGTGCCATAGCCTCTTCTGGAGTTATGCTTCCATCTGTCCAAATATTCATTATTAGTTTATCAAAGTTTTCGTTATGTCCTACACGTGCACTTTCACGTTCAAAATTTACTCTTTCAATTGGAGAATATAGTGAATCAATTGCAATTACACCAACTTCAACATTTTCAAATAACTTTTGATTTTCTGCAGCATCAACATATCCACGACCATTTGATACAGTCATTTCCATATCAATTTTTCCACCTTTAACTAAGTTACAGATGACTAAATCTGGATTAACTATTTCTATATCTGGATCTTTATCGATATCTCCTGCAGTTACTGCTCCTTCTTTTGAAGATGATAATCTTATAATTTTATCTTCTTTAGAATGATTTTTAATTACTACACTTTTAAGTGCTAGAACGATTGCTGTTACGTCTTCTACAACACCATCTATTTTTTGGAATTCATGTAATACACCATCTATTTTAACTGATGTAATAGCAGCACCTGGTAAATTAGATAGCATTATTCTTCTTAATGCATTTCCAATTGTAGTAGCAAATCCTCTTTCTAACGGTTCTAATTCAAATTTTCCATAATGATTATTTTCTAAGTACTCTTTTATTTTATATTCTGGTTTTTCAAAATTAAACATTTATAACCCTCCCTTTTAATTTCTCGGTCTTTTTGGTGGTCGACAACCATTGTGTGGTATAGGTGTTACATCATTTATACCTGTAACTTCTAAACCTGCAGCTTGTAGTGAACGAATTGCATTTTCACGTCCTGAACCAAGACCTTTAACAAATGCTTCAACTTTTTTAACTCCTGATTCCATTGCTTTAGTTGCTGCTGCTTCTGCTGCAACTCCTGCTGAAAATGGAGTTTTCTTTTTACTTCCTTTGTAACCAATTGTTCCTGATGATGCCCATGATATTACATTACCATTTTTATCTGTAATAGATACAACAGTATTATTATACGTTGAATGGATATGTGCTTGACCTTCAGGAATATTTTTCTTTACTTTTCTTTTTCTACTATTATAAGCCATAATTACCTCCTATTTCCCAGTTTTCTTTTTATTAGCAACTACTCTGTTTTTACCTTTACGAGTACGAGCATTTCTGCTTGTTCTTTGTCCGTTTACAGGTAATCCTTTTTTGTGTCTAGTTCCTTCATAGCTGTTTATTTCCATTTTATTTTTAATGTTTAGTTGTACATCACGTCTTAAATCACCTTCAACAACTTGTTTGTCAACTTCTTTTCTTAATGAATTTACCTCATCATTTGTTAAGTCTTTTACTTTTTTTGATGGGTCAACTTTAGCATCTTCACAAATTGTAATTGCTAAGCTTCTTCCAACACCATAAATTTCAGTAAGTCCTATACAAATATGTTTTTCATTTGGTAATTCAATATTTTTTATTCTTGCCATAAAATCCTCCTACCCTTGAACTTGTTTGTGTTTTGGATTCTCACAAATTACCATAACACGTCCATTTCTTTTAATTATTTTACATTTTGCACATATTTTTTTAACTGATGCTCTTACTTTCACTTGCATTACCTCCACTTTTTCTTTCGTTTTTACGATATGTTATTCGACCTTGAGTTAAATCGTATGGTGATAGTTCGACTGTTACTAAATCACCTTCTAAGATTCTAATGTAATTTGCTCTTATTTTACCAGATGCATATGCTTTAATTTGGTGGCCATTTTCTAATTCAACTATACAGTCTCCACCTTTTAAAATATCTTTTACTCGACCTTCAACTTCTATTTTGCTATCATTTTTAGCCAATTAATATTCACTCTCCTGTCAATATTTCATAACCATCATCTGTTACTACTATTGTGTGCTCAAAGTGAGCTGATGGTTTATTATCTTGGGTTACAATTGTCCAATTATCTTCTTTTAACCAGACTTTTCTAGTTCCTAAGTTTAGCATTGGTTCAATCGCTAGCGTCATTCCAGTTTTAAGTTTTAAACCAGTATTTCTTCTTCCGTAATTAGGAATGTCTGGTTTTTCATGGAGACTTGTTCCAATCCCATGACCACATAATTCTTTTATAACACTTAGTTTATGCTTTTTAGCATACCCCTCGATAGTAGCACTTATTGTACCTAGACTTACTCCATCTTTAATTTCTTTAAGACCTTCGTATAAAGATTTTTCAGTATGGTATAATAGGTACTCTTTTTCTTTACTAATTTTGCCAACTGGATATGTTTTAGCAGAATCTGAATGATATCCATTTAAACATACTCCAATATCGACTGAAACTATATCTCCTTCTTTTAGTTTTTTATTTCCTGGTATTCCATGTACAACTTCTTCATTGATAGATGTACAAATAGATTTAGGAAAATTGTTAATACCTTTAAAAGATGGAGTTGCGTTTTTTGATAAGATAAAATTTTCAGCTATTTTATCTAATTCTAATGTTGTTATGCCTGGTACTATATTTTTTTCTATCAGTTTATGACATTCTGCATTTATTTTACCAGCATTTTTCATTTTTTTTATTTCTGCAGAAGTTTTAATGGTTATCATTAAATTCCTCTTCTCCAGAAATACATTTGACAACTTTTTCAAATGTTTCTAATTTTTCTGATTCAACTTTCACTACTTTAAGTAATCCCTTTTCTTTATAATAATCCAATACAGGATTTATATTATTTAAAAATAGTTGAAACCTTTTATTAAATGCTTCTATATTATCATCTACTCTTACTTCTAAACTAGATTTACAAATATCACATTTACCTTCAATTTCAGGTTTCATTTTATCATAGTATTTATTATATATTACATTACAATTTCTACAGTATATTCTTCCAAGCATTCTTTGTTCTGCATTTTCTTGATCTATATCTAAATATATAACAATTAAGTTATCAATATTTAAACTTTTAATAATATCATCAAAATATTTTGCTTGTTTAATAGTTCTTGGATATCCGTCTAAAATAAAGTTTGTTGATAAAGTTTTTAACTTTTCTTTTATCACTTCTGTAATGAGTTCATCACTAACTAATTCTCCAGAATTCATCAGCTCTTGACCATTAAATCCTTCTTCTACAGTTTTATTTCTAAGTAAATCACCAGTGGAAATATGTGTATAATTATATTTTTCCACTAATAATTTACTTTGAGTTCCTTTTCCTGCAGCAGGAGGAGCTATAAATACTATGTTTTTCAAATTCTTCTTGGTCTCCTTTTATAACTTCTAGCAACCATACTACTTGACATTTGTTTATATGTTTCTAACGCTACACCTACTACAATTAACAAACCAGTTCCTCCGATTGTAACTGTTGACGGAAGTTTAGAAAACAATGAAAACAGTATTGGCGCTGCAGCTAATGCAACTAAGAATAATGACCCAAAAATATTTGTTTTTGATAGAACATTTCTTATAAATGATGATGTGTCTTCTCCGGGTCTTACTCCAGGTATATAGCCACCATTATCATTTAAGTTCTTACTCATTTCATCTGGATTCATTTGTAGAAATGTATAAAAATATGCAAAGAACATAATTAATACTACATATAATACAAATCCAACTGGTGTTGTGTAATTTAAATAACTACTAACAAAGTTTTTAAATCCTTCTTTTCCTACAAACTCTGCTATTGTTGTTGGTATTGCAAGTAATGTCGATGCAAAGATAACAGGAATAACTCCAGCTGCATTAATCTTGATTGGTAAGAATGTTTGTTGTGCTCCATAAGCACTTGTTGTTCTATTTGAATACTGAATTGGTATTCTTCTTTCTGCTTCTGATATATAAATAATTCCAATAATTATGATTATATACACTAAGACAAACACGCTAAACAGTAATGTTCCTAATGCTTGGTTTGTTACATTTGTTATAAGTGAATGGAATGCAGTAATAAATGTATTTGGCATCGATTGTATGATACCTGCCATAATTATTAATGAAATACCATTACCTATTCCTTTACTTGTTATTTGATCTCCTAACCAAAGTAAGAATGCAGTCCCTGCTGTTAATATTAACGCAGTTTTTAGTATTTCTAGTGGATTACTAGATCCTAGGAATGCAATTGAAAAGAAATATCCTTGTAAGAACCCAAATAAGATTCCTACATATCTATTAATTTTATTTATTTTTTGACGACCAGTATAACCTTCATGTTTTAATTCACTAAAGTATGGAACAATGTCCATTTGCAATAATTGTGTAATAATTGATGCTGTAATATATGGAGAAACTCCTAGAGCAAAGATGGAAAAGTTTCTTAAACCTCCACCAGCCATTAGATCAAGTAAATCTAAGAAGCCTAACTCTCTTGTTATCTCTTTAGCACCAGGAACAGTAATATTAGTCCCAAGAGCGAATATAGCTAGACAAGCTAGAGTATAAACAACTCTTTTTCTTAAATCTTTATTACTAGTTCCAAATAATACATCTTTTATTTTAGTTAGCAATTAAATCACCTCTGCTTTTCCACCAGATTCTTCTATTTTAGTAACTGCTTTACTTGAAAAACGATGTGCTTTAATAGTTAATTTTTTTTCTAAATTACCATTACCTAGAACTTTTACTCCCGATAATAATTTATTAATTAATCTTGTTTCTAGAAGTATTTCTGGAGTGATTACATCTCCATCATTAAATCTGTTTAAATCGCTTAAGTTAACAGTTGCATATTTAGTTTCAAAACGTTTGTTGTTAAAACCTCTTTTAGGAATACGTGCATGTAGAGGTGTTTGTCCCCCTTCGAACCATGGTTTCATACTTGAACCAGATCTAGCACCATATCCTTTATGTCCACGACCAGAAGTTTTTCCTGTTCCACTTCCAGGCCCACGTCCAACTCTTTTTCTTACCTTTTGTTCTGGAGATTTATCTAATTCATGTAACTTCATCTTATAAATCCTCCTCTTTTAACCCACGTAGAGATGCAATACGTTCTGGAGTTCTTTGTTGTGCTAATGCATCCATAGTTGCTTTAGCAACGTTTACTTTTGTATTAGCACCAAGTGATTTAGATACGATATCTTTAATACCTGCTAGTTCAACAACTGCTCTAACAGATCCACCTGCAACTACTCCTCGACCTTCTTTAGCTGGTTTAACTAAGACTTCAGCGCGTCCACATTTTCCAATTGCATCATGTGGAATAGTTCTATTATCAATTAGAGGGATTTTAATTACATTTTTATTAGCTTTTTGAATTGCTTTATTTATTGCCTCAGGTACTTCATTAGCTTTACCAGTTCCTAGTCCAACTAATCCTTTTCTGTTTCCAACAACAACTGTTGCTGAGAATCGAAAATGACGTCCACCTTTTGTTACTTTAGTAACACGATTTATAGCAATAACTGTTTCTTCTAATAATTTTTTCTTATCTTTTCTTACAAATCTTGCCATCTATACCCTCCTAAAACTCTAAACCATTTTCACGTGCAGCCTCAGCTAATGCTTTTACTCTGCCGTGATATAAGTATCCACCACGATCAAATACTACTTTGGTTATTTTTGCTTTCTTACATTTTTCTGCAATATCTTTTCCAATTAAAGCAGCTCCCTCAATATTATTGCCTGTTTTAATTTTTAAAGCTATAGAAGAAGAACTTACTAATGTTTTTCCTTGTTCATCATCAATTACTTGTGCAAAGATATTATTGTTTGATCTAAATATATTTAATCTCGGAACTTCTGCAGTACCAGTAATTTTATTTCTAATACGTGCATGTCTTCTAATTCTTGCAGTATTGTTTGATTCTTTTTTTATCATAATATCCCTCCCTATGCAGCTTTCTTACCTTCTTTACGTCTAACAACTTCGTCTTTATAACGAATACCTTTACCTTTATAAGGTTCTGGTTCTCTTATTTTACGAATATTAGCCGCAAATTCAGATACTTTTTGTTTATCAATTCCTGAAATTGATAACTCTGTATTACTTTTTGATTCTACTTTTAAATCTGAAGGTACTTCAACATTAACTGGGTTTGAATATCCTGCACTAACAACAACTTTATTGCCACTAACTGCAAATCTATATCCTACACCAACAGATTCTAATTCTTTTATATAACCTTCAGTAACTCCAATAATCATATTTTTGATTAATGAATTTATTGTTCCATGTAATGCTTTTGCTTTTATTGAATTATTTTTAATACTTACCTTTACTTTACCATCTTCTACTTTAACAGTAGTTAGTGGATGTAATTCTAAATCTAATTCTCCTTTAGGACCTTTTACTTTAACTATGTTGTCATTAACTTCAGCAGTAACATTTTCTGGAATTAAAAGTTCTCTTTTACCAATTCTACTCATTGTTATTTTTCCTTACCATACGTAGGCAAGTACTTCTCCTCCCAGATTTTTATTTCTTGCTTCTTTATCAGTCATTAAACCTTCTGAAGTAGAGATAATTGCAATTCCGAGTCCATTTAACACATATGGAATTTCATTAGATTTTGCATAAACACGAAGTCCAGGCTTACTAATTCTTTTTAGTCCTACTATTACTCTTTCTTTCTTAGGTCCATACTTTAAATTTAAAGTAAGTTTATCTCCTGTTTTGTTTTTTACATACTTAAACTCTTCAATATAACCTTGTTCTTTTAGAATTTCAGCTATACTTAAAGTCATTCTTGACCCTAATACTTCAACAGTTTTATAATTCATTTGATTAGCATTACGTATTCTTGTTAACATATCTGCTATATAATCATTTACCATCTAAATCTTTCCTTCCTACCAGCTTGATTTCTTAACGCCAGGTATTTGTCCACGAGATGCAAGTTCTCTAAAACATATACGACATAATTTAAATTTTCTAAGTACGCCATGAGGACGGCCACATCTTTCACATCTAGTATAATTACGAGATTTGAACTTTGATCCTCTTTTGTTTTTAACGATCATGCTTTTTTTTGCCATTTTACCTCAACCTACTTTCTAAAAGGCATTCCACAAGCTTTTAGTAAGCTTAATGCTTCATCATTTGTTTTAGCTGTTGTAACAAAAACTATATCCATGCCTCTAATTTTTAATACATTATCATATTCTATTTCTGAAAATATCAATTGTTCTTTTACTCCTAAAGTATAGTTTCCAAATCCATCAAATGATTTTGGTGATAATCCTCTAAAATCTCTTACTCTTGGTAAAGCGATTTTTATAAGCTTATCTAAAAATATATACATATTTTCAGCTCTAAGAGTTACTTTTGTACCAATCACATTATCTTCTCTTAATTTAAAACCTGCAATTGATTTTTTTGCTTTAGTTTTAATAGGTTTTTGACCAGATATCAGTGCTAATTCTTCAACAGCTGCATCGATATATTTAGAATCATGTACACCTTCACCAATTCCCATATTAATAACTATCTTATCAAGTCTTGGTACTTGCATAACAGATTTATATTTATATTTATCCATTAACTCTTTTGTTATTTTTTCATTATATATTTTCTTTAATTTATCCATCTATGCTTTCCTCCTAACTTGCTTTTTCTTTCTTTTTTGTTTTTTTGTTTTTTTCAATTGTTTTAATAACTTTTACATTTGAAACATGGATTGGATTTGGTCTTTCGATTATTCCTCCAGTTTCATTTGTTCGTGTAGGTTTCATATGCTTTTTAACGATATTAATGCCTTCAACAACAACACGGTCAGTTTTTCTTAAAACAGTTATAACTTTACCTTCTTTGCCTTTTGAAGCTCCAGTAATAACTTTTACAGTGTCTCCAACTCTTATTTTCATATGATCCCTCCTATAACACTTCAGGTGCTAGTGAAATTATTTTCATGAAATCTTTGTTTTCACGAAGTTCACGTGCAACTGGTCCTAATATTCTTGTACCTACTAATGAATTATCATCTTTAAGTAGAACACATGCATTATCATCAAATTTAATATAACTTCCATCTTCGCGTTTAGCTCCATGTTTAGTTCTAACGATAACTGCTCTTACAATTTTACCTTTAGGGATATTACTATTAGGAATAGCTTTTTTAACAGTACCGACAACAATATCACCGATACCACCAGATTTTACTACAGAACCACCTAAAACTCTAATTACTAGAATCTCACGTGCACCTGAGTTATCACAAACTTTTAATCTTGATTCTTGTGCAACCATTGTAATACCTCCTTATAAAACTACAGCTTCAACTAAAACACTAACCAATTCATATCTTTTTGTTTTAGATAATGGTCTAGTCTTCTTAATTTTTACTGTGTCCCCTTCTTTTGCTTTATTTTTTTCATCATGAGCGACATATTTTTTAGAATATTTTACTCTCTTACCATAAAGTGGATGTGGACGATGTGTTTCTACTAAAACTGAAATTGTTTTATCACTCTTAGCACTTACAACTTTACCAATTAGTTCTGTTTTTTTATTTTCCATCTTTTTCACCACTCTCTAATTCTCTTTCTTTAAGAATTGTTTTCATACGTGCTACAGTTTTTCTTAAACTGTTAATTTTTGAAGGCGCATCTAATGTTCCAGTAGAAGCTTTTAAACGTAAATCAAATAGTTCTGATTTAGTTTCTGTAATTTTCTTTGTTATTTCTTCATTACTTAATTTTCTTATTTCTTCAACCTTCATATTATTCACCACCAATTATTTCTTTCTTCACAAATTTACTTTTAATAGGTAATTTGTGTGAAGCAAGTCTTAAGGCTTCACGAGCAACATCTTCAGGAACACCATTAATTTCAAACATGATTTTTCCTTCTTTAACTACTGCTACCCAGTCCTCAACATTTCCTTTTCCTTTACCCATTCTTGTTTCAAGGGGTTTTCTTGTTAGAGCTTGATGAGGGAAAATGTTTATCCATACTTTTCCTCCACGTTTCATGTAACGAGTCATCGCTATACGAGCAGCTTCTATTTGACGAGCAGTAATCCATGCTCCTTCTTTTGCCATTAAACCATAGTCTCCAAAATGAAGTTCTAAGTTTCCACGAGCTTTACCTTTATAAGTTAAACGATGAGGTTTACGGTATTTAGTTTTTTTTGGCATCAACATTTTGTAAAACCTCCTTGTTTTTCTTTTCAGGAAGGATTTCACCTTTATAAATCCATACTTTAACTCCTAATATTCCATAAGTTGTATGTGCTTCTGATGTTGCATAATCAATATCAGCTCTTAGAGTGTGTAGTGGAACAGTTCCTTCTGAATAACCTTCACTACGAGCCATTTCAGCTCCACCTAATCTTCCTGAAACTAAAGTTCTAATTCCTTTAGCTCCTGATTTCATTACGTTTCTAATCGCTCTTTTTTGAGCTCCTCTAAACGGTGCTCTAGCTTCTAATTGTCTAGCAATATCATCAGCTACTAATTGAGCATTTAAATTAGGTTTTTTTACTTCTACAATCGAAACATAAATTTCTTCATTAACTAATTTTTTCAAAGCATTACGTAATTTTTCAATATCTTCTCCACCACGACCGATAACGACTCCTGGTTTAGCAGTATTGATTGTAATATCAGTTCTTTTTTTATTTCTTTCGATAATAACAGAAGCAACAGCAGCATCTTTTAAGTATTTTGCTAAATGTTTTCTGATTTTAATATCTTTGTTCAGCATATCACCAAAGTCTTTTGATGGTGCATACCATTTAGATTCCCAATCTTTATTAATTCCGGTTCTAAAACCTATTGGATTTACTTTTTGACCCATACTATTTTGCCTCCTCTTCCCCGTCACTAACTTTTATTGTTATATGACTAGTTCTTTTATCTCTTCTATCTACATGTCCACGAGATGCAAATTTTTGTCTTTTATAAACAACTCCTGGATTAACGTAACATTCTGAAATAAATAGTTTTGTTTCATCTAAGTTTAGATTGTTTACAGCATTTGCTATTGCTGATTCTAAAACTCTTTTAATTAAACGACTTGATTTTGTATTTGTGTTTGATAATATTCCTCTAGCAGTATTAATATCTTTATTTCTTATTAGATCTAAAGTCATTCTTGCTTTTCTTGGTGCAATCATTGCCGCTTTATGTGTTGCATAAGTTTCCATCTATTTACCTCCTATTTGTTTCCTGTGTGGCCACCAAATTTACGTGTTAATGCAAATTCACCTAGTTTATGACCAACCATATCTTCAGTTATATATACTGGTATAAATTCTTTTCCATTGTGAACAGCTATAGTGTGTCCAACAAAGTCAGGGAAAATAGTAGAACGACGTGACCATGTTTTTATAACTTCTTTTTTATTGTTTTTATTTAATTCTTGAACTCTTTTAAGTAATCTATCGAATACATAAGGTCCTTTTTTCAAACTTCTTGCCATTTAATAATCCCTCCTATTTTTTCTTCTTACGACTGACTATTAATTTGTCAGAAGCTTTTTTATTTTTTCGTGTTTTTAATCCTAGAGTAGGTTTACCCCATGGAGTAACAGGTGACTTACGACCAATTGGAGCTTTTCCTTCTCCACCACCATGTGGATGGTCATTAGGGTTCATAACTGATCCTCTAACTGTAGGTCTTACACCCATTAGACGTTTACGTCCAGCCTTACCTATTTTTAATAGCTCAGCATCTTCGTTTCCAACTACTCCAACAGTAGCCATGCAGGTTCCTAATACTTTTCTTGTTTCTCCACTTTGAATTCTTACTAGTACATATTTTCCTTCACGTCCAAGTATTTGAGCACTTGTTCCAGCACTACGACATAATTGTGCACCTTTTCCTGGTTTTATTTCGATATTATGTACAACTGTTCCAACTGGAATATTTTGTAATGGAAGTGCATTTCCAATAATAATATCAGCATTTGGTCCAGATTGAAGAATACTATCTACTTTTAAATTTTTTGGTGCGATAATATATCTTTTTTCACCATCTTTATAATTTAGTAAAGCAATATTAGCATTACGATTCGGATCGTACTCGATTGAAACAACTCTAGCTGTAATATCAAATTTATTTCTCTTAAAATCTATTACACGATATTTTCTTTTTGCTCCTCCACCAATGTGTCTAACTGTAGTTTTTCCTTGGTTATTTCTACCACCAGTTTTTTTCTGAGCTTTAACTAATGATTTTTCAGGTTTATTTTTAGATAATCCTTCATTAACTAAGCTACTCATATTACGACGCCCTGGAGTTGTTGGTTTATACTTCTTAATTGGCATAATAATGCATCCTTCCTATATTTCTATCGATTCGCCATCTTTAAGTGTAAAAATAGCTTTCTTATATGTTTTTGTTTTACCTGTATAACGACCAACTCTTTTATCTTTTGGTTTAGTTATTAAGGTATTTAATTTAACAACGTGTACATTAAACGCTTTTTCAATAGCGTCCTTAATTTCATGCTTATTTGCACTTTTCTTAACTTTGAACACATATGTTTTTCCATCACTTGCAATTGCACTAGCTTTTTCTGTAATAACTGGTGCTATAATAATATCAGTAAAATCTTTCATTATTTAAGCACCTCCTCTATATGTTTTATTGATGCTTCATCACAAATTAATGTATCAGTAAATACTAAGTCTAAAACTCCTATTTCTGATGCTAAACTTACAAATACATTCTCTAAATTTCTTGTTGCCTTATATAAGTTTTCATTTTCTTCTTTAGTTACAATCATAACTTTTTTAGATGTTTTAAAATTTTCTAGTAATTTAACAATATCTTTTGTTTTATAACTATCTAATTTAATTTCATCTACTACTATTAACTCTTTATCTTTAAACTTATATGTATAAGCACTCTTAAGAGCTAGTAGTTTTTCTTTTCTATTCATTTTTTTAGAATAATCTCTTGGTGTAATGGCAAATGAATGTCCACCACCAACCCATATTGGACTTCTAGTAGAGCCTGCTCTAGCACGTCCTGTTCCTTTTTGTCTCCATGGTTTACGACCTCCACCAGCTACTTCAGCTCTAGTTTTAGTCTTATGTGATCCTTGTCTTAAAGATGATAGTGATAAATTAACAGCTTTATTTAAAACAACATCGTTAACATCAATATTCCAAATATTATCTTTTAATGTAATATCTTTAATCTTTTCACCTTTAAGGTTTAGTAAACTTATTTTTGCCATTATTATTCACCTACCTCTTTAGTTTCAGTAGTTTCTTTTACTTCTGTAACTTCTTCTTCAATCTTATCTATTACTTGTTCTTGAGCATCATTTAAATCATTTATTTTTTCATCATATTTAATTAATTCTTTTGGATCAACTTTTTTTGAATCCTTAACAGCTGATTTTATTAATACTAAAGATTTTTTTGGTCCAGGGATATTTCCACTAACTAAGATATAATTATCTACTAAACTAATATCTATAATTTCTAAGTTTTGAATAGTAGTTGTTTCATGACCCATATGTCCTGGTAACTTCGTTCCTTTAAATACACGTTTTGGTTCCATTGATCCTAAAGATCCAGAGCCTCTATGATAACGTGATCCATGCGACATAGGTCCTATTGAATAATTATGTCTTTTAATAGATCCTTGAAAACCTTTTCCTTTGCTTGTACCAGTTACATCTACTATTTCTCCAATTGTAAATATATCTGCACAAACTTTATCACCTAAATTTAAATCTCCTTCAAAGTCTCTAATTTCTTTTAAGAAGCGCTTAGGAGTGGTATTTGCTTTTTTAGCATGTCCTATGCTTGCTTTTGAAGCACGGGATAATTTTTTCTCAGTTACACCTAATTGGATAGCGCTGTAACCATCATTTTCTACTGTTTTAACTTGAGTTACAATATTCGGTTCAACTTCAACAACAGTAACTGGGATTAATTTCCCATCTTTCGTAAATACTTCGGTCATTCCGATTTTACGACCTAAGATTCCTTTCATATTTTTCCTTCTTTCTTATATTGTTATAATTTTATATTAATGTCTACACCACTTGGTAAATCCAAATGTGTTAAAGCATCAATTGTTTCTTTACTAGGATTTTTAATTTCAATCAATCTTTTATGCGTACGCATTTCAAATTGCTCTCTTGAATCCTTATATTTATGAACCGCTTTTAATACTGTAAATTTCTCAATTTCAGTTGGAAGCGGGACAGGTCCTGATACTTCTCCGCCAGTTCTTTTAATAGTTTCAACTATTTTACCAGCAGCCTTGTCTAGAACACGATGATCATATGCTTTTAATCTGATCTTAACTTTTTCGTTTGCCATTCGTCTTCTCCTTTCGTCTATATCTAGTATAGACTTGCTCCGCACAAATTACCTGAACACCAAGTCGTCCAAACAACTTAACCTAGTGTATCAGCAACCTCGCACATCAAAGCAGTCATACAACAAAGATTATATAACATAATGTATGCTTTTGTCCAGTAAAAAATAACATAAATTTTAAAGTAAAGAAAAAAGCTGCTTTAAACAACTTTTTTACTAACAAGATGATTTAGAACAAAAGTAAGTATATGTTCCACTACAGTTTCCTGCTTTATCACAAACTATGAATGCGTAATGCATCGGCAGTGTATTTATAAAGCTCGTTCTATAATTATATGTATGATTACCATAATTATGGGTAGTTTTTGCGCTTTTATTATCTGGTGAATTAGAAATTCCGGCTTTAAATCTTTCTACCCTAGTTTTTGCTGTTAAATTACTTGTATTACAATAGTTCGAGTTCCCATTAGGCACCTTACTGTTTTTACAACAATATGATCTATATAGATAGATTGTATCGTTTGAATTATCTGAGAAATTGAATTGATGACAAACTGTAGCAATTGATGACAATCCACATGTTCCAACATACCATAACTTTGGGGCGGTTTTATCAACATACACATTTGCAGTTCGCGCTGGACAGCTTCTTGAGTTTCCAGCTTTATCTTTTATTGTATATGCTGGGATTGTTCCAGTCTTAGCATTAGAACTAAATGTATGACTTGTTGTTCCGGTTGAACATCCACTATGGGAATCACTACATCCTTTATATATAGTTCTATTTGACCTTGTCCATGTTGTAGAGTCACCACTACTTGTACATGTAGGTGCGGTTTTATCAACATAGACTTTTGCTGTTCGGGCTGGACAGGTTCTTGAGTTTCCTGCTTTATCTTTTATTGTATAGGCTGCAATTGTTGCATTAGTTGTAGTTGATGAGAATGTTTGTGATGTTGTTCCTGTTGAACATCCACTATGGGAATCACTACATCCTTTATATATTACTCTGTTTGATCTCGTCCACGATGTGCTGTCTCCACTATTTGTACAGGTTGGTGCTGTTTTATCGACATAAACATTTGCTGTTCGGGCAGGACAGGTTCGTGAATTTCCTACTTTATCGGTTATTGTATATGCTGCAATTGTTGAATTTTTTATCGTTGATGAGAATGTCTGTGATGTATTTGCTGTTGAGCATCCACTATGAGCATCATTACAGTTTTTATATATTGTTCTATTTGATCTTGTCCATGTTGTAGAGTCTCCACTACTTGAACAGGTTGGTGCTGTTCTATCAACGTAGATTGGTGCATTATTATATGTACAAGTTGCTGTTGTTCCTGCTCTATTTTTTATTACATATGATAAATTGGCTGTTTGAGTTGTTGTTGAGTAACTCCAACTATTACTACTTGCCGATGGATCACATCCACTAGCGGTTGATCCACACGTTACAGAAACTGTTCTGCTATAGGCCCAACTACTGCTTGTTCCTTTCCATGAACATGTTGGTGTTCCTTTATCAACATAGACTTTTGCTGTTCGGGCTGGACAGGTTCTTGAGTTTCCTGCTTTATCTTTTATTGTATAGGCTGCAATTGTTGCATTAGTTGTAGTTGATGAGAATGTTTGTGATGTTGTTCCTGTTGAACATCCACTATTTGCATCACTACATCCTTTATATATAACTCTATTTGATCTTGTCCAAGATGTACTATCTCCACTATTTGTACAGGTTGGTGCGATTTTATCAACATACACATTAGCTGTTCGTGCTGGACAGGTTCTTGTAT
>CAYUEQ010000002.1:0-35957 GCA_964443805.1 uncultured Muribaculaceae bacterium | reverse complement strand
AACATCCCCAACAGCTCTAGCACATTTACGATGTTGTTTATCAGGAGTAAATCCTGATTCATACATTGAATATAAAATTCTTCGATGAACTGGTTTTAGTCCATCTCTTAAATCTGGTAATGCTCTTGAAATAATAACACTCATTGAATATTCTAAAAACGATGTTTCCATTTCTTCAACTATATTCATTTCGTCTAATTTATCAGATATTTTTTCTTCATTAACAGAATTTTCTATTTCTAAATTTTCTTTTTTTTCTTCATTCATTTTTATCCACCCACCTAAACATCCAGATTTTCTACGTATGTAGCATTTTCTTCAATAAAGTTTCTTCGAGGTTCCACATCATCACCCATTAAAGTTTCAAAAACTTTATCAGCTGCTATTGCATCATCTACTGTTATTTTTCTTAATACTCTTGTATCAATCTGCATTGTTGTTTCTCTTAATTCAATATCATCCATCTCACCAAGACCTTTATTTCTACTTACTTCATATCTAGTTTTTTCTGGTAATGTTTTTAAATATTCATCTAACTCTTTATCTGTTAAAACATATTTAGTAGTTTTACCATGTTTTACAACATATAAAGGTGGTTGGGCAGCATATATGTGTCCTGCCTCAACAATCGGTTTAAAAAAGCGATAAAACAGCGTTAAAAGTAACGTTCTAATATGTGATCCATCAACATCCGCATCGGTCATTATAACAATTTTATGATATCTAAGTTTATTAATATCAAATTCATCGCCTATTCCTGTTCCAAAAGCAGTTATTATAGTTCTTATTTCTTCATTACTTAAAGCTTTGTCTAGTCTTGCTTTTTCTACGTTTAAAACTTTTCCTCTTAAAGGTAATATAGCTTGTGTATAAAAATCTCGAGCTTTAATAGCAGTACCACCTGCTGAATCACCCTCGACTAAAAATATTTCACTAATTGATGGGTCTTTACTTTTACAATCTACTAGTTTTCCCATTGTATTAGTTAAATCTAATCCACCTTTTCTTCTTGTTAATTCTCGAGCTTTTTTTGCTGCTACTCTAGCTCTTGCAGCTGTCATAGTTTTTTCTATTATTAGTTTAGCTTGATCTGGATTTTCCATTAAAAATCTTTCTAAACCTTTACTAAATATTTCATCTGCTATTTTACGAACTTCAACATTTCCTAATTTAGATTTTGTTTGACCTTCAAATTGTGGATCCTGATGCTTACAAGAAATAATCATTGTAATTCCTTCACGAACATCATCACCCGTAAAACTATCATCGTTTTCCTTTAATATTTTACTATTTCTAGAATAATTATTAATTACTCTTGTTAAAGATCTTTTAACACCATCTTCGTGTGTTCCACCTTCAGGTGTATTTATATTATTTGTATAAGAATAAATATTTGGATTATATGAATCGTTATATTGAAAAGCTACTTCAATTATAATATCATCAATTTTACCCTCAACATAAACAATTGTCTCATGAACAGGTTTCTTTGATTTATTTAATAATTGAATATATTCAACAATTCCTCCATTGTATAAGAATTCTTTTCTTTTATCATCTTCTCTTTCATCAATTAAAATAATTCTTAGACCTTTATTTAAGAAAGCCATTTCTTGTAATCTTTTTTCTAGAATAGCATATTCAAATATTTGTGTTTCTTTAAAAATTGTTGGGTCTGGTTGAAATGTAACTGTGGTACCAGTTCTATTTATATTACATTCACCAATTATTTTTAATGGTTCTAAGCTTTTTCCTCCATTTTCAAATCTTTGGTAATGAATTTTTCCATTTTGATATACTTTTACTTCTAACCAAGATGATAAAGCATTAACTACACTGGCACCTACACCATGTAGTCCTCCTGATACTTTATATCCTCCACCACCGAATTTACCACCAGCATGTAAAACAGTATATATAGTTTCGATTGTTGATAAACCTGTTTTGTCGTTAATACCTGTTGGAATACCTCTTCCATCATCTTTAACTGTTATTGTATTGTTCTTTCCAATAATAACTTCAATATCATCACTATAACCAGCCAATGCTTCATCAACTGCATTATCAACAATTTCCCATACTAAATGATGAAGTCCTCTAGAACCGGTACTTCCTATATACATTCCAGGTCTTTTTCTTACTGCCTCTAAACCTTCTAATACTTGAATATCACTATCGTCATAATGTTGTTCTTTCACACTTTTTTCTCCTCTACTTTACCTAAACTAACTTCAAAAATATTACTTTCTTCAATTAATTTTTTATCTACTTTTTCTAAATCAGTAACTGTTATAAATGTTTGTACTTCTTTATTTAAATATTTCATAATATTATTAATTTTGTCTTTATCTATTTCGCTAAACAAATCATCTAAAATCAAAATTGGATAATAACCTTTTATATCATAGAATAGTTTAATTTCTGCTAATCTAAATGATAAAATAGCTATTTTTTGATATCCTTCACTACCATAATCTTTTAAATTATCTTTATCTAAAATAAATTTAAAATCATCATGATGGATTCCAATAGTAGTTTTTCCTAATATTATATCCTTTTCTACAGTATTTTTATATTTTTCAGCTACAGTTTTCCTCTCAAAATTATTATAATCAGATGTATATTTTACTTTTAATCCTTCTGTAGTTGTTATATCTAAAAATATATCTGCTAAGTACTTATTAATATTATCTAAAAATTTTTTTCTTTTTAAATAAATTTTTTCACCATAATCAATTATTTTTTCAGTCAAAATATTTAAATAATCTCTTGATGCATAGCTATTTATATATAATGTTTTTAAATAAGCATTACGTTGTTTAATCAACGAGTTATAATTGTTTAAATCTTTTAGATAAGTATTATTTAATTGAGATATTTCAACATTTAAAAGCTTTCTTCTAACACTTGGTGTTGATTTTATTAAATAAAGATCATCAGGATTAAATAATACAACATTTATATTAGATATATAATCGCTTAATTTATTTACTTTTTTTGATCTTATTTTTGCTTTCTTTCCAGTTTTAGATAATTCTAATGAATATTTAGTTTTTAAATTATTTTCAATTAAACCTTCAATTAATGTTTTCTCTTCATTTTTCTTAATAACTACTCCATCAGTTGTTCCTCTAAAAGATTTAGTTAGAGCTAACATATAGATTGCTTCTATTAAATTTGTTTTACCAGAACCATTATTTCCTATTATTAAATTTATTGAATTTGAAAATGATAGTTCTAAATTTGAGTAATTTCTAAAATTAACTAAGTTTAAATTTAATATTTGCATTCTTTTGCCTCTTTTTTGACGTTATAATAAAATTTAAGGTATTTAAGTACTCCTATACCTAAAACAATTATAACATATATTTGAACTATTTAAAACGTTTTTAAGTGTTTTTTCGCCTTTTTCTGCTAACTGATTCTAAACGACTAGCTCTTAATATTTGATTATCTAAAATATTGAATGATATATCTAAATAAATCTTTCTTTCATTTTTAAATATTAGTAGAGTGTTATCAGGTAATTTACTGATATTTTCTAAATTATTTAAAGAAATCCAACAACATTTTGAAAGTCGTGGAGAATTAGTTGGGAAAAAAATAATATTTCTTGATTCTTCAACTATTACTGGGGATTTATGAGTTATTCCTGTTAAGTTTTTAGTCCCCTTTTGTCTTCCTTGTAATGAACTACCAAAAAATTCACAACTTTCTTCCATAATTTTTAATCCACTTTTATCTACAATAAATTCATTTTCAAGCTCATAAACTTTAGTTTTTGTAGAAGTTATCGGTATCAAAGCTATAGTCTCTGAATTTATTTCATAATTTTTCATAATTTATTCCTTTCTTTGATTTGTTATCCTAACACTTCAAATACTCGAAAAAAGACGAAAAAAAACTAATAAATAAATATTAGTAAGTTTTTATAGGTAAAATCATTTGGATTAATGTTTCATCCTTAACAGATTTTATAACAATAGGTTTATTATCAGCATTTAACATAATTAAAATATCTTCATCAGTAAATGTTTTAAGCGCATCTAACATATAGGTTGAACTAAAAGATATTTCTAATTCTTCTTGATTATCTCTTTCAATCTCTAAAGTTTCTTCTACTTTACCAATTTCTGATGTTGATGAAGTTATTAAAATTGTATTATCATTCAATTTCATTGTTACAATGTTTCTTTCTTTACTCTGTGTTAATAAAGCAGCACGATCTATTGATGCATAATATAAACTTTTTTTAGTGTTTATTATTATATTAAATTCCTTTGGTATTAAGTTAGAAGTATCAGGATATGTTCCAGATAATAAACTAGTTTGAAATAAAATATTTTTATATTTAAATAAAACTTTATTATTAAACACATGCATTTCTAAATCTTCATCATCTGTTAATATTTTATCTAATTCAATTAAAGTTTTTCCTGGAATAACAATATTTATATTAGACTTAACATCTTTATCTAATTTTAAAGTTTTTTTAGATAAACGATATGAATCGGTTGCAATACATTCTAAGATATTACCAGTTATCTTAAAGTTAATACCTGTTAATAAAGGACGAGACTCTTGAGTAGAAATAGCAAACGCAGTTTCTTTTATTATGTTTTTTAATAAATCACTTTTAATTATAATTGGAGTTTTACTTTCTTCTATTTTTAATGTCGGGTATTCCTTAGGATCTAAACAATTTAAATCATATTGATTAACATCACTATATATTTTTAATTTTAAACCATCTATAACAGCAATATTTATAACATCTGTCGGCATTTTTCTAATAATATCAATAATATACTTACTTTGAATTATTATTTTACCTTCTTCTTCTATATTTTTTATTTCTTTAGCTTCTATAAAGCTTTTAATAGTTAATTCAGAATCACTAGCTGTTAATGAAAGTCCTTCATCCGTTAAATCAAACATAATACCATTTAATACTGGAATTATATTTTTAGTTGATATTGCTTTTGATACTGAAACTAAGTTTTCTAATAATATTTTTTTATCAATTGAAAATTTCATATAATCACTTCTTTCTATCTTTCTTTTTTAATAGTATTAATAATGCTGTTGATAATGTTGATAAGTAGTTTAAATTGTTTAGTTTAGTAGAAATATAGGTGTTAATAAGTATTAAGTTATCAACACTATTCCCCTTAAATTATTTTATCTTTAATTTCGTTTATGATTTTTTCTAATGTTTTGTTTTCTTTAAGTTCTTTCGTTATTTTATCTACTCCATATATAACTGTTGAATGGTCTCTACCTCCGAATTCTAATCCTATTCTTGGAAATGATTCATCTGTCATCATTCTTGATAAATACATTGCAATTTGTCTAGGATAATTTATCTTACTAGTCCTTTTCTTACTTTTTAAATCTTCTATTGTAACCTCATAGTAATCAGCTACAGCCTTTTGTATTTTAGTTATATCATTCTTTATGTAGACATTTTTCGTTGTATAATCTTTTAAAGCTTCTATAGCAAAATCTAAAGTAATATCTTGATTTCCCATAATAGCTGCATATGCATAGAGTCTTGTAATTGCCCCTTCTAAATGTCTAACATCATTTTCACAAGAATTAGCAATAAACTCGATTACTGAATTATCTATTTTTTTTGCCACCTGATGTCCATTTATTTTATTTTTAATAATTTTAATTTTTAACTCTATATCAGGTGGGAGGATATCAACAGATAATCCCCATGCAAATCTTGTTCTTAGTCGATCTTCTAATAATTTTAAATCATCGGGTGATCGATCGGAACTGATAATTATTTGTTTGTCTGATGAATGTAAAACATTAAAAGTATTAAAAAATTCTTGTTGAGTTTTCTCTGCTCCTGCTAAAAATTGAATATCGTCAATAATTAAGACATCTACATTTCTATATTTATCTTTAAAATGAGCGACATAATCACTATTATTACCAGTAACATTCCTAATTCCAGTAAAATCAGTAGTAAATTCATCACTAGTTACATATAATACTGTCTTATTTGAATTTTCTAAGACATAATTTCCTATTGCATGCATTAGATGAGTTTTACCAACACCACTTTTACCATATATAAATAAAGGATTATATAATTTCCCTGGATTTTCAGCAACCGCTAACCCAGCTGTTCGTGCAAAACGATTAGATTCTCCTATTAAAAATGTATCAAAAGTATATTTAGCATTGATATTAGAATTAAATTCTTCAACAGTTTTAGTATTTTCCTCTTCAATAACTTCTTCTTTTTCATCACTTAAAATGAACTCTATATCATAATTAATACCTGTTAAATTTAAAAATGTTTCTTCAATTAATTCATAATAATTTTTTGCAAGTAAGTTTTTTTGCATCGGCATCGGAACTTCAATTACCGCTTTACCATTATCTAAATTAATTAAATTTGCATCTTTAAACCAAGTATTAAAAGAAATAGGGTTTACTTTTTTATTAATAATGTCTAAAGAATTTTCCCAAAGAGAAGTAACGTTCATCTATTATCACCTACCAATTACTAAAAGCTAATTTAATTTTAACGTATTTTTGTTGTTAATAAAAGCATTTAACGTGAATGTTGAAACTTATCAACAGTATTTGTGGATAAGAAAATGTTTTAAATGCTATAATATCAGTAAAAAAGAAAGTTATCAACACTTTCCACAACTTTCCACAAAAATCTTTAAACATCTGTGGATAAGTTACTAACAGTTTCCACAATAATTGTTGAAAACTAACTTTTCTGCGATATTCCTTGACAAAAAAGTTGTTGATATAATATAATTGTAATCGCTTGAACAAATAAAGGAGTTAATAATATGAAACATACAAAACAACCAAATAAAAGAAAAACGAGTAAAAGACATGGATTCTTTGCACGTAAGAAATCTAAGATATTAGCAAGAAGAAGAAAAAAAGGAAGAAAAAGATTAACGAAATAAAACCACTGTACTAAGTGGTTTTTTCTAAATTGGTGAAATATGAAAAAAAAAGAAATAATTAAAGATAGTAATAAATTTTCTGAAATAATAAAAAATAGTAAGTATCATAAAAATAATTATTTTGTTATTTATTATAATAATTGTAAAACTTTAGAATATCCCATGTTTGGAATAACAGTACCAACAAAATTTGGTAATGCAGTTAAAAGAAACAAAATCAAAAGACAAGTGAAAGATATTATAGATAAAAATAAGTTTTTATTTAAAAAAGAGAGAGAATATATTATAATGATAAGAAGAGGTACTGAAAAATTAAGTTATCAACAGTTATCAGAAAATTTATTATCTCTAATAAAAAAGGTGAACACATGAAAAACAAGAAAAAAATTTTATTGATATTAGTATTACTAATCATGTTAGGTACAACAGGTTGTACTAAATATATGCAGGATACTAAAGGTAAAAAAGTAATTAATCCTAAAACTGGACAAAATTTAACTTCAAACATTCTTTGTCGTCCTACTGATAAAGATATCTTAGACATATATAAAGATAATGAAGATGTAATGTCAGTTAAATTATCTAAATTACCAGAATGTAAGAATTTTAAAACAAAAGATCTTAAATATGTAAGTATTTGGGAAACAGTATTTGTTAAACCACTTGCATGGTTAATACTGAAAGTAGGATCATTATTTGGAAAATATGGATTATCTATAATGTTTATAGGAGTATTAATTAGATTAATATTAATGCCTTTTACCCAAAAAACAATGTTACAATCAGAAAATTTAAAGAAAGCAAAACCTGAAATTGATCGAATTGAAAAAAAATATGCTGATAAAACTGATTCAGAATCAATGATGGCAAAAAGTCAAGAAACTATGGTAATTTATAAAAAACATAATATAAATCCTGTATCTGGATGTTTAGTATCATTTATTCAATTACCAATATTCTTTGCTTTCTTAGAAGCAATCAATCGTTCACCAGCTATATTTGAAGAAAATTTATTTGGATTACAACTTGGTACAACACCTCTAAAAGGAATTGGTGGAGGAAATTATTTATATATAATACTGATTGCACTAATCATACTAACAACTTATTATTCATTTAAAAATACTATGAATACAGCACCAGCTGATTCCTCTGCTCAAGGACAAATGCAATTTATGACTAAATTTATGTTAGTATTCATTGCAATTGCATCATTATCATTACCGGCAGCTATTGGATTATATTGGATAACAACAAGTTTATTTCAAATAGTTCAAAGTATTATTATAAAAAGAAAGAAGAAGTAGTATATGAAAATATTAGAATTTGAAGGAAAAACGTTAGAAAGCACTTTAGAAAAATCATTTAGTGAATTAAATGTAACAGAAGAAGAAGTAGTATATAGAAGTGAAGAGATAAAAGGAACCTTATTTAAATCTTCATCTATAAAAGTGTCAATTATTAAATTAGTTGATGTTCAAGAATTTATAAAAGATTACTTGAAGGAACTTTTAACTGCAATGAATCTAGAAGTTAATTTTGAGGCTAAGATTAGAAATAAACAAATAAATATTAAAATGTATTCTAATAACAATTCAATTCTAATAGGTAAAAATGGGCAAACTTTAAGAGCATTGCAAACAATTGTTAAACAAGTTGTTTATAATAAAATAAAAATGAATATTTATCTATTATTAGATGTAGAAAATTATAAAGATAAACAAAAATATTATATAGAAAGACTTGCTAAAAAAACAGCTAGAGAAGTTTCTCAGACTAAAATAGAAGCTTCTTTAGAAAACATGAATTCTTATGAAAGAAGAATTGTCCATAATGTATTAACAGATTTTAAAGGTGTAATAACTAAAAGTGAAGGGGAAGAACCTAATCGATATGTTGTTATCAAACCAAATTAAAGCAAAATATTGCTTTTTTTTTGTGAATAATGCTATAATACTTTCGCGGGATGTGAGAATTATGGAAGATACAATTTGTGCTGTAGCTACAGCTATTGGAACTGGATCAATTTCGATAATCAGAATTAGTGGTAATGCAGCAATTGATATTACTTCTCGTATTTTTGATGGAAAAAATTTAAAAAAGGTATTAAGCCATACAATAAATTATGGATATATAAAAGATAAAAAAGAATTAATAGATGAAGTTTTAGTTACTGTAATGAAAGCTCCTAAAACTTTTACTAAAGAAGATGTAGTAGAAATAAATTGCCATGGAGGAATTGCAGCTGTAAATAAAATATTAGAGTTATTACTGACTAATGGATGCCGTTTAGCAGAACCAGGTGAATTTACTAAAAGAGCATTTTTAAATGGAAGAATCGACTTAGTAGAAGCTGAGGCGGTTAATGATATTATTAATGCTGAAACTCAAAAAGCTAGAAACTTAGCGATTAATCAAATCCAAAAATCATTATCATTAAAAATAAATGATCTTCGATCAATAATTTTAGAATTACTTGCAAATATCGAAGTTAATATCGATTATCCAGAATACGAAGATGCCGAAGAAATAACTAAAGAAAATTTAAAACCAAAATTAGTTATTATAAAAGACTCTTTAAAAGAATTGTTATCTGGAGCAGAAAACGGTAAAATGATAAAAGAAGGAATTACTACGGCGATTATAGGAAGACCAAATGTAGGTAAAAGTAGTATTTTAAATCATTTATTAGAAGAAAATAAAGCGATAGTTACTAATATAGAAGGTACAACAAGAGATATAGTCGAAGGAAAATTTTTATTAAATGGAATTTTATTTAATTTAATAGATACAGCAGGTATTAGGCAGTCAAGTGATATAATTGAACAAATTGGAATTAATAAATCATATCAAAACATTGAAAAAGCACAATTAGTTATTTTAGTTCTTAATAATAATGAGTCATTAACTAAAGATGATTTGAAATTATTAGCAGAAATAAAACATAAGAATAATATAGTTTTTGTTAACAAAAATGATTTAGAGAGCAAGATAGATAAAACAATACTAAAAAAATTTAATTATTGTTCAGGTAATACCATGACTGAAAATGGTTTAAATGAATTAAAAGAAAAAATCGTAGAATTATTTAACTTAGATAAATTATCAAGTAATAACTTGACTTATCTTTCAAATGCACGTCAAATATCATTAGTTAAAAAATCATTAGATAAAACAAATTATTTATTAGTTGAAATAGATAAAGATATTCCAATTGATATGTTAGCAATAGATTTAAAAATAATTTATGATTTATTAGGAGAAATAATAGGATCAACATATAAAGAAGAATTATTAGATGAATTATTTAGTAAGTTTTGTTTAGGAAAATAGGGGATAAAATGAAATACGAAGTAATAGTAGTTGGTGGTGGTCATGCTGGTTGTGAGGCTGCATATGCAAGTAGCTATAAAGGACACAAAAGTGCTTTAATAACAATAAATATAAATAATATAGCTGATATGCCATGTAATCCTTCAATTGGAGGATCGGCAAAAGGGATTATTGTAAGAGAAATAGATGCATTAGGTGGAATTATGGGAAAAATCGCCGATGAATCTCACTTTCAAATTAAACTACTTAATAATGCTAAAGGACCTGCAGTAAGAAGTTTAAGAGCCCAAGCTGATAAAGTTACCTACCCAACTAATATATTAACTGAATTAAAAAAACAAAAGAATCTCGACTTAATTGAAGGAACAGTTAAAGAATTAATAGTTGAAGATAATGAAATAAAAGGGATTATTTTAGAAGATGAATCTAAATATTTTTGTGATGCTTTAATACTTGCAACGGGAACTTATTTAAAATCAAATATTTTAATTGGAGATAAAAAAATAGATAGTGGACCTAATAATGAAAAAAACTCTAAATATTTAAGTGATGATTTAAAAAAATTAGGATTTAATATTTTAAGATTAAAAACAGGAACACCACCAAGAATCAAAGAATCTACAATAAATTTTGATATCTTAAAAAAAGAATATGGGGACTCAAATTACTTAACTTTTAGTTTTGATACTATACCTAGTTATAAGATAGATGAACAAATTGAATGTTACTTATTTTATACAAATGAAAAAACCCATGAAATAGTTCGTAAAAATTTAGATAAATCTAGTATGTATGGAGGTCATGTTGAAGGTGTAGGTGCTAGATATTGTCCTTCAATCGAAGATAAAATTGTAAGATTTAGTGATAAAGACCGTCATCAATTATTTTTAGAAAAAGAGAGCTTATTAACTGATGAATGGTATCTACAAGGCTTATCTTCTAGCATGCCAAAAGATATTCAAAAAGAAATGGTTCATAGCTTAAAAGGCTTAGAAAATGCTGAAATTTTAAAGTATGGCTATGCAATTGAGTATGATGCAATCGATCCACTACAAATAAACCATTCACTAGAAACTAAAGTTATTAACAACTTATACACAGCTGGTCAAATAAACGGAACAAGTGGTTATGAAGAAGCAGCTGCCCAAGGATTAATTGCAGGTATAAATGCTTCATTAAAATTAGAAGGAAAAGAACCAATAGTAATCAAAAGAAATGAAGGATATATAGGAGTATTAATTGATGATTTAGTTATTAAAGGAACTAATGAACCATATAGAATGCTTACATCAAGAGCTGAATTTAGATTGATTTTAAGACATGATAATGCTGATTTAAGACTAAGAGAAATAGGGTATAAAGCGGGATTAATCGATGATGGTAGATATAATAAATTATTAGATAAAAAAGATAAAATAAATCAGTTAAAAAAAGAAATTAAAGAAACTAAAATAAAATATAAAGATTTACCTACTAAAACAGTATATGAATTACTAAAAAGACCAGAAATAACTTTTGAATCTTTAAAAGAAGAAAAATATATTCCAAATTTTGATGAAAAAATATTGGAACAAGTATTAATTGATGTTAAATATGAAGGATATATAAATAAAGCGTATAAAGAAGTAGAAAAATTATTAAATTTAGAAGAGAAAAAAATACCAAATGATATTGATTATGATAAAGTAAAAAACTTAGCCAACGAAGCTAGAGAAAAATTAAAAAATATAAGACCAAATACTATAGCTGAAGTAACACGTATAAGTGGTGTAAATCCAGTTGACATCTCTATACTGACTATATATTTAAGAAAAGAGTATGGTAAACATGAATAACGAAATATTGAAAAAAGAATTAGAACTATTGAATATTGACTATCGCCCTGAAATACAGGAAAAAATAGAGTTATTTTATGAAATATTATTAGAAGAAAACAGTAAATATAACCTTACTGCTATAAAAAACAAAGAAGATGTGTACTTAAAACACATATATGATTCATTGACTTTAATTAAAGTTATAGATTTAAATAAAGACCTAAAATTATTAGATATAGGTAGTGGAGCAGGATTCCCAGGAATCATATTAAAACTATTTTTTCCGAACCTAAAGATTACATTACTAGATTCTAATAATAAAAAAACTTACTTTTTAAAATTAGTTAAAGAAAAATTAAATTTAACTAATCTAGAAATTGTAAATGAACGTGCAGAAGAATATATTAAAAATAAAAAAGAGAATTATGATGTTGTAGTAGCAAGAGCAGTATCAGCATTAAATATCTTAATCGAACTTTCTGTTCCTTATTTAAAAGTAAATGGTAAGTTTATTGCAATGAAAGCAAAAGAAAATGAAGAAGAAATTAAATTAGGTAAAGAAACAGCAGATATTTTAAATAGTGAAATAACTACAATTGAAAAATTTTATTTACCAATTGAAAAAAGTGAGAGAACATTAATTGAAATAAATAAAGTTAAACCAACTAGTGATAAATATCCAAGACGCTATGATCAAATTCTTAAATATCCATTGAAAAAAACTAAAATATAAGTTAGAATATTAATAAGAATAGAAAAAGGGGCTTATAGTATGGATTTAGAATCAGAAATTATACAAGTCAATGTAGAAGATATCATTCCAAACCGTTTTCAACCACGGTTAAATTTTGATGACAAAGCTTTAAATGATTTAGCTACTTCTATAAAAGAACATGGTATTATTCAACCTTTAGTATTAAGAAAAGTTGGAGATAAATATGAAATTATCGCTGGTGAAAGAAGATATAAAGCAGCAAATATAGCTGGACTTAAAACAGTTCCATCTATTGTTACTAATATAGATGATAATACTAGTGCTGAAATAGCTATTGTAGAAAACGTTCAAAGAAAAGATTTAACAGCAATAGAAGAAGCTTTATCATATAAAAAATTACTTGATAGAGATTACTTAACTCAAGAACAATTAGCTACAAAAATGGGTGTATCTCAGTCTTCAATTGCGAATAAATTAAGACTTTTGAATTTAGATGAATCAGTTCAAAATGCTCTTTTAAATGAACAAATTTCTGAAAGGCATGCTAGAAGTTTATTATCATTAACTGATAAAGAAGCCCAAAAAGCAATGTTGAGTAGAGTATTAAAAGAAAGAATGACAGTTAGACAATTAGATAATGAAATAACAAAAATAGTTGGTGAAAAAGAAGAAGATATTCCAAAAGTTGAAATAACACCAAATATTGAAGATATAAAAAACAATGCAGAAGATCTTAATCCAGTACAAGAAGAAAAGAATATTGATGATTTATTAAAACCTTCTTTTCAAGTTGAAGAACCAGAGCCAAAAGAAAAAGTAAGAGAAAACAAGTTTTTTAACTTTTTGGAAGAGGCACCAGCAAATATGGATATGCAACCTGAAGAAACACCATTATTTAATAATGAGAAAAAAGAAGAAAATCAAAAACCATTTACATTACCGGAACTTAATCCAGAACAACCTCAGGGAGAAAACTTATTCGAAAACAATCCAACACAAAATTTATTTGAGCAGCCAGCTGCCCAACCACAACCTGAGATACTCGACTTTAGTGATAATGTTGAACAATTAGATTTAACACCACAAATTAATCAACAAGAGGAATTTGTTGAACAACCACTTGAGTCGTTAGTAAATGAACCTATTAATCAAGTAGAAGAAGTAGTAAAAAAACCAATAACAGATAATTTATTTATTTCTCCATTTGCAGATGATGATATAGTCGATCCAGTTGATTTAATTGGTAAAGATGAAGAGGTAGTTACAAACGAATCAGGATTAGATATTAGCAACGCAATAATTACTATGAGAGATACTGTAAAACAATTAGAACAAAGTGGTTTTATAGTTGATACAGAAGAAATTGATTTTGATAAACTTTATCAAATAGTTATTAAAATAGAAAAATAAGTCATTTTAAAATGACTTTTTTAATTTGTTAATTCAGTACCTTTCACATAATAAAACAAGGTGTTTTTCTCATTTGAATTAGGTGTTCCTGAAATAGGATTTAATGGTAAACCAATAATATTATCTGGTATTTCATACCATGAATCTTCTTTATCTTTTAAAATACCTTCCATAGTATCAACCCAGATATTTTTTGAGACATTTGATTGCCTAGGATTCATAGTTGAACTATCATCTTTACCATGCCATACAATTGATAATTTGTCTGGATTATATCCTGCTATCCAAAAATCGGTACCTGTAGAACCACTTTTGATTGAGTACTTTCTCGATATTTTTGAAGCTAAAGTAATAGCAGTAGGAGTACTATAACTTATAAACGATGAATTATATGTGGTTGTTAATAATTCATTTAAAATATACACATAATTAGGATTTAGAACTAAATTTTTATTATTTTGTTTTTCATAGATGGTGTTACCTTGCATATCTTCTACTTTAGAAATGAAATATAATTCATTATAATACCCACCACTTGCTAAAGTAGCATATGCAGTAGCAAAATCAATAACGCTCAACTCACTTGAACCAAGAGCCAAAGACGCATGAGGTTCTATTTTCGCTTTAATACCCATTTTATGCGCAGTATTAACTAAGGTTTCTTGTCCTAAAAACAAATGAGTTTTAACTGCATAAATATTGTCTGAATAAGCAATAGCAGCAGCCATTGTTATTTGATCATTAGCATATATATCGTTATAATTTGAAGGTGAATAAGTTTTATTATTAGAAAACGCAAAAGTAGTAGGTTCACTTGTAAATGTTGAAGAAGATGTAAAACCATTTTCTAAAGCTGCATAATATAATAAAGTTTTAATTGCAGACCCTACTTGTCTTTTTGCATTAGTCGCTCTATTAAATTGACTTTTTGCATAATCAATTCCTCCGCTTAATGCTTCAATTGCACCATTCTTTGGATTTACAACAATACTAGCTACTTGCGACTCGTCATCATTAATATTAGAATTTATAGCATTTTCTAATACTGTTTGCGATTCTAAATTTAAGTTAGTATAAACTTTAATACTACCAGTTTCTAATAATGAATTTGGTATTTGCGGTAAACTTTCTAATTCTTTTAAGACAGCATCTTGATAGTACATTAAAGTATTTAAATTATTAGAATTTTTTTGACCATAAATATCTAACTTTTCAATAAATAACGAATCATATTCTTCTTGTGTAATTTTTTCGTTGTTTAACATTGCATTTGCAACTATTTTAGCTCTTTTTATCGCTTCATCATAATCAAAAACCGGATTAAATCTAGTTGGTCTTTTAGGAATACCTGCTAAAATTATTGATTCCTCAAGATTTAATTCACTGGCAGATTTATTAAAATAATAATTACTAGCATTTTCAATTCCATAATTTCCTTGTCCAAAGTTAATAGTATTTAAATATCCTTCTAAAATATCATCTTTATTATAGTGGACTTCCAAATTAAGAGTTAGTAATGCTTCCTCAATCTTTCTTTGCCACGTTTGATCAAAAGTTAAATACATGTACTTTATATACTGTTGTGATATTGTTGATGCTCCTTGAACTATTTCTCTGTTTTTAGCATTTAAATATAAGGCTTTTACAATTCTTGGAATATCAAAACCTTGATGTTGATAAAAATACTTATCTTCAACACTAATTACTGCATTAATTAAATGTGGAGAAATATCATCTAATTCAATCCATTTGCTTGTTCCGGACCCCTGAAAAACTAATTCTTCATTAGAATCATATATATACATTTGATTTGCAGACTTAATAGATATTTTTGGACTAAAGTAAGCGTAAGTATACAGAGCAATGATAATAACAATCAAAGATATAAATAAAAATACACCAAGTTTAAATAAAATTCCTACTTTTTTCAAATTATCACCTAAAGTTAGTATGAAGAAAAAAAAGGAAATTATAAGTGCAATTATATATTTCTTATGTTATAATCTGTGCAGTGAAAAAAGGTAGGTAAAGATTAATGAAAGATTTCATTACACAACAAAAAGAAGATTTAAAAGAGATATTAATTATGTTAGGTTATGAAGATAAAGATATGGAATTAACTGTATCAGATCGTCCTGACTTAGGAGATTATCAATATAACGGTGCGATGAATTTAGCAAAAAAATATAAAGAAAATCCAAGGGAAATTGCAACTAAGATAGTAGAAGAATTGAAAAAGAACAATAATTATGAAAATATAAATATAGCTGGGCCGGGATTTATTAACTTATCATTAACAGAGGAAGCTTTGATTAACTATATCAACCAAATAAAAGATGATGTGAAAAAAGCATTAGGGACATATGAAAAGAAAAGAGTACTTTTAGATTATGGTGGTGCAAATGTTGCAAAAGCTCTCCATGTAGGACATTTTAGAAGTGCAAATATAGGCGAGGCTTTAAAAAGACTAACATTAGCTGTTGGTTATGAAACAATAGGAGATGTTCACTTAGGAGATTGGGGATTACCACTGGGAATGGTACTTCTAGAGATTAAAAACAGATATCCTAATTTAAATTATTTTAGTGAAAATTATGATAATAAAAATCAAGATTTAGTACCAATAAATAATAAAGACTTAGAAGAAATATATCCAATTGCTTCTAAAAAAGCCAAAGAAAATGATGAAATAATGAAAGAAGCAAAAGAAATAACTGTTAAAATTCAAGAAGGAAATAATGGTTATTATGATTTATGGAAGGCAATAACAGACATATCTAAAAAAGATATTAAAAAATCATATGATTTAATTAACACAAAATTTGATTATTGGTATGGCGAAAGTGATTCAGAAGAATATATTGAAAAAACAATAAATATAATAAAAGAAAAAGACTTGGCGCAAATAAGCGATGGTGCACTGATAATGAAAGTTAATAAAGAAGATGATAATCCTCCACTTCCACCTGTAATATTACAAAAATCAGATGGTGCAGCACTATATCACACTACAGAACTTGCTACTCTTTTAATGCGTATAGAAAAATTTGATTTAGATGAAATTTGGTATTTAACGGATATAAGACAAAAATTACACTTTACTCAAACATTCAGAGCTGCATATAAAGCTGAAATAGTTCCTAAAAATGTTAAATTAGAACATATTGGATTTGGAACAATGAATGGAAAAGATGGGAAGCCATTTAAAACTCGTGATGGCGGAGTAATGAGTTTTAATGAACTTTATGAAAATGTTTATAATGAAACCTATAAAAAACTAAGTGATTTAGTTAATGAGGATAAAAAGACCGAAACAGCAGAAATTTTAGCAGTTTCAGCAATAAAATATGCAGATTTACTTCCTAATAGAGCTACTGATTATATATTTGATCCAGAAAAGTTTTGCGATATGAATGGAAAAACTGGTCCTTATCTTTTATATTCAACAATTAGAATAAAATCATTATTAAGTAAAGCAGAAAAAAAACAAACTAAATATAATAATATAACTACTAAACAAGAGAGATTATTAATTTTAGAATTATTAAAATTACCAGAAATAATTAGAAAATCATTAAATAATAAAACTTTAAATGAAATTTGTGAGTTTCTTTATAATGTAACAAATATTTATAATAATTTTTATGCAGAAAATAGAATTTTAGATGAAAAAAATTTGGAAACTAAAGACTCTTGGTTAACATTATCTACTATAGTTTACAATTTAAATTGTGAGTTAATTAATATTTTAGGAATAGAAATACCAGAGAAAATGTAATGAAAATAAATACTTACCTTTACAAAAATAAAAAAATAGTCGCAAAACACTTGAATATAATTGTTAGTTATGATAAAAATATTCATAGATTTGAATTTGAAGAAGAAAATTCTAAAATTCAAGTAACATTTGATGAAAATCAAATAGAATATATAAGAAATAATAATGAGTATATTTTTAAAATAAAATATGATAATAAAAAAACTAAATCAACTATCGAAGTAGAGGGTAAAGAATTTTTAATTGAAGTTATTAAAAGTTCATACAAAGTAGATAAAAATAGAATATATTTATCATATATTATTGAAACAGATATTGATAATGAAAACGAAATTATTATAGAATTTGTAAATTAGGAGGTCCTATGAAACTAAAAGATTTAAACTCAGATGAACTAGAAGCAATGGGTTATGATGATATTGCTTTTATTATATTAAAAGAAAAAGCAAAAAAAATTAAAATACAAGATTTATTTAAAAAAATATGTGAAGTATTAAAGTTACCTGATTCAGTATTTGAAAATCAAATAGCTGATTTCTTTGAGTTATTATCAACAGATAAAAGATTTATTATGGTAGATGGATATTTTGATTTAAGAGATAATCATACTCAAAAAGTAACTATTGAAACTGATGAAAATGATTTAATTTTAGATAGTATAGATGATATTGATTATGAAGATAATGAAGAAGAAGACGAAGAAGATGAAGATATAGATTCATATGATGAAGATGATGATTTACCAGAAAACGAATTAAAAAACTTAGTTATTATAAGTGAAGATGAGATGGAGTCGGATGATATGTTATAGCTTTTACTAGAAACAAAAATGTAAAGGAGATAACAATGATAGAAAGATTAAATAATATATATATAAAATATGAAGAAATAAATAATGAATTACTTAAACCAGAAACTTTAGAAGACTATAAAAAAATGACTCAACTTTCAAAAGAAAAGAAAACTTTAGAAGAAATAGTAGAAAAGTATCTAACTTATAAAAAAACTTTAGAAGATATAGAAGGAACAAAAGAATTACTACAAGATGAAGATATGAAAGATATTGCTAGTAACGAATTAAGAGATTTAGAAAACCAAAAAAATGATTTAGAAAAAGAGTTGGAGATACTGTTAATACCAAAAGATCCAAATGATGATAAAAACATTATAATGGAAATTAGAGGTGCAGCAGGAGGAGATGAAGCTAATATTTTTGCTGGTGATTTATTTCGCATGTATTTTCGTTATGGGGAAAAGAATGGCTGGAAAATAGAAGTTTTAAACGAAGTGGAAGGAACATCAGGCGGATATTCTCAAATAGAATTTATGATTAAAGGAGAAAATGTATACTCAAAATTAAAATTTGAAAGTGGATCACATCGTGTTCAAAGAGTTCCTCAAACTGAAACCCAAGGGAGGGTTCATACCTCAACTGCTACGGTTGCAGTACTACCAGAAGTAGAAGATATTAATTTGGAAATAAATGAAAAGGACTTAAAAATTGATGTTTATCACAGTGGAGGAGCAGGAGGACAATCTGTTAATACAACCGACTCTGCTGTTAGAATAACTCATCTTCCAACAGGAATAATAGTAACTTGTCAAAATGAAAGAAGTCAATTAAAAAATAAACAAAAAGCTTTAGATATTTTAAAGTCTAAAATAATTGAAGAAGAAGAGAGAAAAAAAGAAGAGGAACTAGGGGAAGAAAGAAGAACTAAAATAGGTACTGGTGATCGTTCGGAAAAAATAAGAACATATAACTATCCACAAAATAGAGTAACAGATCATCGTATTGGTTTAACTCTAATGGATTTAGATAATATAATGGATGGTAATTTTGATGGAATTGTTGAAAAATTAATTACTGAAGATCAAAAATTAAAGCTAGCGGGAATTAATGAATAAACCTAAAAATATAACTAAAATAGATTGGGAATTGCTTTCGACTAAATATCCTAATAAATTACATAGAATAGTAAAAAAAATTAATAATGGATATCCAATTCAATATTTGATTGGAGATGTTAATTTTTTTGGACATAAAATAATAGTTAATAAAAATGTTTTTATCCCCAGAGTTGAAACCGAACTATTAGTAGAAAAAACTATAAACAAAATAAAAACATTAAAACTAGAAAATAAAAAGATAGTAGATATTTGTTCAGGTAGTGGTTGTATTGCAATAACATTATCAAAAGAGCTAAATAAAGATATTGATGCTTTTGAATTATCTAAAAAAGCAATAAAAGTTGCAATTAAAAGCAATAAAATAAATAATGCGAATGTAAAATTTTATAATAAAGATATATTAAAAGAAAAACAAATTGACTATGACGTTATAGTTTGTAATCCTCCATATGTACCAATTAATTCAGCAGTTGATATCCAAACTAAATATGAGCCACAACAAGCTTTGTTTCCTAAAAAGGATGAGATACAATTTTATAAGCATATATTGTCAATTGTAAAAAAAGATATATTGTTAATTGCATTTGAAATTGCTCATCATCAAGGAAAAGACATTGTAAATATTATAAAAAAAGAATTACCTAATCATAAATATAGTATAGAAAAAGATTATACAAAAAGAGAAAGATTTATATTTGTTTATAAAAGTGAATAAAAAAAACATAGATCACCCATTATTAATTTAGGGTGATCTATTTTGAAAAAAACTTTATTATTTATAATTATATTAGGAGTAATATTACTGTTTCCAAAAACAGAAGCAACAGAAATAAAAATTCCAAATGAAGCGATTAGAATAAGAGTTATAGCAAATAGCAATAGTAAAGAAGATCAAACAATAAAAAGTGTAGTTCGTAAAGACTTAGAAAAGTCAGTTTATACATTACTCAAAGATACTACTGAGATTAATATTGCCAGAAACATAATTGAAAATAAAATTCCGGTATTATCAAAAAACATAAAAAAAACTTTAGAAGTTAATAATTATAATCAAGATTTTAATATAAATTTTGGTAAAAATTATTTTCCGGAAAAAGAATACAAAGGTATTAAATATGAAGAAGGTATGTATGAATCTTTAGTTGTATCATTAGGTGAAGGAAAAGGAAGTAATTGGTGGTGTGTTTTATTTCCACCTCTTTGTTTAATGGAAGCAAAAGAAAATGATAATATCGATGATGTTGAATATCAATTTTTTATAAAAAAAATAATTGATAAATATTTGAGGTAAAAAAAATTTTATTAAATAAGATTATTTAGGGGAGTATTTATGTCTGAATTAATCACTTTAATAACTTTAGGTATTGCATTAAGTATGGATACATTCTCTTTATCGTTATCTTTAGGTATGTGTCATAATTCATTTAAAAAGGATTTAATTCTCGCCTTTAGTGTAGGATTATTTCATTTTATAATGCCTTTTATAGGTTTAGAAATAGGAATAGAAATATTTGTCCATTTAAAAATAGATTTTAACTTGATTATTGGATTGGTTTTATTAATTTTGTCCTTATCGATGATTAAAGAAAGTTTGAAAAAAGAATCGTTCCACCGAGAAATTAATTTAACATACTTAAGTATAATAATCTTTTCATTAAGTGTTAGTTTTGATAGTTTAGTAACAGGAATGGGTCTACTCGCAATAACTAACAATATAATTTTAGCAGCTTTTATTTTCTCGTTATTTAGTTTTATCTTCACTTTAACAGGTTTAACAGTAGGGAAATTTGCGAAAAAAACTTTAGGCAATTATTCTAACATAATTGGTATTGTGATATTGTTGTTTTTAAGTATTACATATTTATGTAAATAATTAAGTTGTTTAATTGACAAATTTAATAGAAGCATTATATAGTTAAATTGGTGATAAGTAGTGAAAAACAAGCAAGAAATTATAGATGATTTTTTTAAAAAAGATAAAGCAATACTTCAATTTAATATTAATAATTTAGAGTGGACTAAATATATATTAGAAGTTTGTGAAGAAGAACAAAGTCCAGTTTTTTTAGGTGTTAGTACTGGTGCTGCTAAATATATGGGTGGTTATAACACAGTTGTCGGAATAGTTAAAGGTTTAATAAAAGATTTAAATATAACTATTCCAGTTCTTATTCATCTAGATCACGCACATACTGTAGAAGATTGCCAAAAAGCTTATGATGCCGGTTTTGACTCTATTATGATAGATGCGTCTTTAAACGATTTAGAAGAAAACATAAAAATGACTAATGAAGTATCCGATTATGCAAAAAACGCCTTAATAGAAGCAGAATTAGGTATAATAAACGGGACAGAAGACACAGTTATTGAAGAATATAAATATACTACTATTGAAGAAGCTTTAAAGTTTTGTAGTTCAACTTCTATCGATATGCTAGCGCCTTCATTAGGAACAGTTCATGGACTTTATAAAACTAAACCTAATATTAACTTCAAACTAATGAATGAAATTCATCAAAAAACATCAAAGCCATTAGTTTTACATGGTGGAACTGGATTATCGAATGAAATACTTAAAAAGAGCATTAAAAATGGAGTTAGAAAAATAAACATTAATACTGAATTACAAGTTGCTTGGTCAAAAGGAGTAAGAGAATTTATTTTAAAAGAAGAAAATAATTCGATTTATGATCCAAGAAAAATTATTTCAGCCGGAGAAAACAATATGAAAAAAGTAATCAGAGAAAAAATAAGAACTCTAATTAATTAGTGGAGGTAAATATGAAAATAGTTGAAATAACAGGTCAACAAAAATTAAAAGGAAAAATAAAGATAAGTGGTGCTAAAAATAGTGCGGTAGCTTTAATACCAGCGGCTATCTTATGTGATGAAAAAGTTGTTATTGAAAATGTACCAAATATTTCTGATACAAAAGACTTAGTTGAAATTGTACAAAAGTTAAATGGTAAAGTTGAAATTAAAGAAGATATAATGAAAATTGATACTAGTAATATTAAAAATATAACCATTTCAGAAAAGGAATCAAAAAAATTAAGAGCATCATATTATTTTATGGGTGCACTTTTAGGTAAATTTAAAAAAGTAGAAATGTATTTTCCAGGTGGTTGTAATATTGGAAGTCGTCCAATTGATTTTCATATTAAAGGTTTTGAAAAACTTGGAGCAAAAATTAAAATAGAAGGAAATAAATATACTTTTATCGCTGATGAATTAAAAGGAGCTAGAATTTATTTAGATTTTGCTAGTGTAGGTGCTACAGTTAATTTAATGCTAGCCGCTGTTAAAGCTAAAGGAAAAACAAGTATTGTAAACGCTGCTAAAGAACCTGAAATTGTAAATGTTGCTAATTTTTTAAATGATATGGGTGCTAAAATTACTGGTGCAGGTACAAGTGAAATAAAAATAGAAGGCGTAGATTATCTTCATAAAGGATCAACAGAAGTACTACCAGATAGAATAGAAGCAGGGACCTATGTCATAATCGGGGCATTACTAGGAGAAAATTTAGTGATAGAAAATATCATTCCTAAACATATTTCATCTTTAATTTCAAAATTAAAAGAAATAGGAGTAGATTTACAAGAAGAATCAAATCAACTTACAATAACAACTGCCCCAAAATTAAAATCAATTAATATAAAAACATTAGTTTATCCAGGGTTTCCAACAGATTTAGGTCAACCAATGTCAGTATTACTTACCCAGTGTGAAGGAACATCTATATTTGAAGAAACAATATATGAAAACAGAATGGGGCATATTAGTTATTTAATCAATATGGGTGCAGATATTACATCTACTAGACAAAGTGCCATCATAAAAGGAAAAACACCTCTTAAAGGTGCAGTAGTAACCGCTACAGACCTAAGAGCAGGAGCTGCAATGATAATAGCAGGACTACTCGCTGAAGGAAAAACAAAAATTTTAGATGTGGAACATATATTAAGGGGATATGAAGATATAATTTATAAACTAAAATCAGTTGGTGCTAAAATTGAACTCAAAGAAATAAAATAGTAGTAATACTACTTTTTTTTGGAGGAATTTAATGCGTAAAAAATTAATACTAACGATTATAATCGCAATGTGTATAACGGTTATGATATATTACACAAAAAAAGAAAATGAAATTTATTATTTAGCGCTAGGGGATGGAATAACTTTAGGCGAAACACCTTATAATACTTTTGGTTATAGTTACTCAGATTATATAAAAGAATATTTAGAAGAGGAAAATATCTTAAAATTTTATACTAAAAACTTTGCTGAAGAAGATATGCGAATAGAAGATTTAGTTAATCAATTTGAAAGTGATAAAGAAATAATTATCAATAACAAAAGCATTTCTATAAATGAAGCTATAAATAAAGCAAACTTAGTAACAATAACGATTGGTTCAACTGATTTATATTATAAATTAAAAATAAACAATAATTATCTTCAATCTACAGAATATAAAACAATGATAAATGATGTTGATCAAATATTTGTTAAAATGGATGAAGCTATTAAATATCTTAAAAACATTTATAAAAAAGATTTATATATCTTAGGATTCTATAATCCAATTACAAATGATAATTATATTAACTCTTCAATACTTACTGATATTTTTGAATATACTAACAAAAAGTTTATTAAATTAAGTAAAAAACATGATTTTATTTTTATCGAAGTAAATAGCATAATAAATAAAAATAAAGAATTAATTCCAAATCCTAAAAGTGTTCATTTGAATTATAGAGGATATAGATTAATAGGAGAACATATAACAGATAATTGGCTAGATTAAAATAAAAATGTGTTTATTATTTACAAATATTTCATATAATATGATATACTTTAATTATCTGTGGTGCACTATTCTAGTCGCATACATTATCTGAAGATGGGGCTAAAAATTCATCATTGCAACGCATGTCGTGCGAGTTAAAAAGAATAATGATGTGTTATGCTGATCACATAACTATAAGTCATAATTATTTTTAATTTCAATAGCGAATAAGGATAATCAATTTGTGTTAGGGAAAACCTCTAGAGTGTATATATTATAAGGATTGAAATACGGACTAAGTGGCAATCGAGTCATTATTTGGGAGACCAATAATCGTTATCTTTAAAGAGAAATCGCCTTCGGGTAACTGGTGGTAGATAATCGGAGAAATTCAACTCGACCTTAAGCCGTAGGATTAATTTATAATATAACCATAATAAGGAGAGTAAGATGAAAAATAAGAGATGGATCATTAAAATAATTTTACTCTCTTTTTTTCTTGCAATTATTTTTAGTGGAATAACTAATGTAATAGGTAATTATGGAAATATGATTTCGTTAATAATTATAACTCTTGTAGTAATTATTATTGGAATTATGTTTGATGCAGTAGGAACATCTGTGCTTACAAGTAAAGAATCAACATTCCATGCTAAAGCAGCTAAGAAAATAAAAGGAGCTAAAGAAACAGTCTATTTACTTAGAAATTCAAGCATTATTGCTAACATCTGTAATGATGTAGTTGGAGATATATGTGGTATTATCAGTGGTGGTTTAGGAACTGTTTTAGCGATTAATATTTGTTTAAAATATTCATTAAATCAAACTGTTACAACAATGATTGTAAGTGCTGTGATCTCTTCAATTACTATTGGAAGTAAAGCAGCAGGAAAAACAATAGCTGAAAAGTATGATGAAAAAATAATATTTTTAGTTGGAAAATTAATGTCTACATTTAAGAAAGAAAAATAGTTGCACAACTAATGGAATATGTTATAATACTAAAGAAAGAAATTACTATAACTAGAGTTAGTTATGGCGGGAGGAGAAAAAATGAAAAAGGGAATTCATCCAGAATATAAAACTTCTAAAGTTGAATGTGCTTGTGGTTTTACATTTGAAACTAAATCAATGAAAGATAAAATAAACTTAGAAGTATGTAGTGAATGTCATCCGTTTTACACTGGAGTACAGGGTACGGCAAAGAAAACTGGTAAAATAGAAAAATTCAATCGTAAATATAATTTAAATAATAAAGACAAATAATTTATTTATTTGTTTTTATTTGCTATAATCAATACGTGATGTTTTTATGGAAAAATTAAAGTACTTAATAAAAAGAATTTTTAAGATGGATTATTCCAATTTTTTTAATAAAATAAGTAAAATATCTACTAAAACTAATAAAAATAAATTATTGGTATTTCTAGATGTAATTTTTTGTGGTTTAAAATATCAAGCTGGATATAACGATTATGATTTATTTGAAATGTATAATCTAAATTCTAAACAACGAAAAACAATAATTACAAGAGGTGTAAATAATTCAATCGTTAAAAAACTTAATAATTTAAGTTATAATGAAACTTTTAATAACAAAATTAAATTTAATGAAGCATTTAACGATTATTTAAATAGATCTTGGCTCTATATAGATAATAATTATGAAACATTTTTGGAATTTATAAAAAAGAAAGATGAAATATTTTGTAAACCTTTAAATCTTTCCTGTGGAGAAGGAATAGAAAAAATAAAGGTAAAAAATAAAGATTCAAAAACTATTTATGATTATTTAGTTAAAAACAAAATTTTATTAGTAGAAGAAGTTGCATTACAACATCAATTATTAAATGATTTACATCCTACTTCAATTAATACAATAAGAGTAGTTACAATAAATAACGGCAAAGCCATAACAGTTGTAGCTGCATTTCTTAGAATTGGTAATAACAATAATATAATTGATAATTTTAATAATGATGGTTTGACTAGCAAAATTGATATTAAAGATGGTATTATTAAAGTACCAGCAATAGATAAAAAACAGAATTTATATACTAAACATCCTATAACTAATAAAAATATAGTAGGATTTAAAATACCTGCTTGGGATGATGTGATTGAATTATGTATTAGTGCTGCTAAAGTAATACCAGAAATGGGTTATATTGCATGGGATGTATGTGTCGGAATAGAAAAACCTTATTTAATTGAAGGTAATGAATTTCCTGGACATGATTTATATCAACTGCCGCCACATAGAGAAAACAATATTGGATTATATCCAGACTTTAAAAAAGCAATTGAAAGGGGAACGAAATAATGAAAGTTGGAATAACTGCAGATCATCATGGAGTAGCTTTAAAAAAAATAATAAAAATAAAATTAAAAGAAATGGATTGTATTATCACAGATTTTGGAACTGATAAAACTGATGCTGTAGACTATCCAGATAGAGCTTTTGCATTAGGTGAAGCAATTAAAAATAAAAGAATTGATTTAGGGATAGCTATTTGTAAATCAGGAATTGGAATGTCAATTGCATTAAATAAAGTTAAAGATGTTCGTTGTGCCAAAATATCAAATAGCGAAGAAGTAGTGCTAGCCAAACAACATAATAATGCAAATGCTATAGCACTAGCATCTGAAATAAATCCAGAAATAGCTGTAAACATCGTTCAAAAATTTATTTCTACACCATTTTCAAATGTTGAAAGACATAATAAACGATTAGATAAAATAACAGTGTATGAAATGAGAAACAAAGATGATTTATAAACTCTATCTCTATGTTTTTTTCATCCTCTTATCAGCATTTGCTATAAGCGGAATAAACTTTGATAATTTTATTAAAAAAAATCATAAATGGGAAGCAAGAATTCTAGTTATACTATTAAGTTTTGCTTTAGGTTATTTAATAACAAACTTTGTAACTGATTTTATTATAATGCCTTAAAAATGTCGGAATATGACATTTTTTTAATGGATTAATTAATTAAAGTAATAGTATTATTATATAGAGGGATAATTATGAAAAACAAATCTTTAATCTTACTAATTTGTTTTCTTTTTCCAATTGCAGTTATTATTAGTTTTAACAATAAAGTTAATAATAAAAAAGTTGATGGAAAGCAATTAAAGGAAAATATATTTACAATCAAAATAACTGATACTAATAAAACTATTAAATTAAGTTTAGATGAATATATAATTGGCGTACTAGCAGCGGAAATGCCTGCAGAGTTTGAATTAGAGGCATTAAAAGCTCAAGCAATCGCTTCCCGAAGTTATGCACTTGCAAATAAGACTAAACGAGAAGATTATGATTTTGATGATACTACATCTGATCAGGCATATATAACAAAAGAAACAATGAAAAAAAAATGGAATAATAAATACAATCAATATTATAATAAAATAAAAGATGCTGTTACATCGACAACTCAGTTAGTAATGAAACATAATGATAAAATAATATCGGCATTTTATTTTTCAATGAGTAATGGCTATACAGAAGTTTCCCAATCAGTTTTTAAACAAGAATTACCATATATAAATAGTGTTGAATCATCATGGGAAAAAACCAATATAAATTTTATATTTGAAACAAAAATTACGAAAAATGATTTTTGTAATAAATTAGAAATAGACTGTAGTAATATTAACATAAATAATATTAAAAGAAATTCAAGTAATCGAATTGAACATTTATACATAAATAATAAAAAAATAACAGGAGTAGAATTTAGATCTTTATTTGCACTAAGGTCAACAGATTTTGAAATAATAAGTTGTGAAGACAATATAAATATAATTACTAAAGGTTATGGGCACGGAGTAGGTATGAGCCAATACGGTGCTAACGGTATGGCTAAAGAAGGAAAAAAATATCGAGAAATATTAGATTATTATTATCAAGATATAAAAATAGAGAAAATTTAGTATAATTTTCTTTTTTTTGCTCAAACTTTTAGTAGGAAGGTGATTATGTGGACAAAAGAAAATTCAAAAAAATAGTAGTACCAACAATTTACACTTTATCAATAACGGCTGTGTTTTTAAGTATAATACTATTAGGAAAAACGTTTAATTCGTTATTTAGTGTTGATAACAATGAAAAAGAAGTGATCGATGTAATTGATAAGCCATCAGTGCCAGTTGTAAACGTAGAAGAAGATAAGCAAATAATAAAACCATTTACAAATGAAGGTATAACAGTTATTAAAAATTTCTACAATAAAAACGCTGAGGAAAAACAACAACAAGAATCGATAATATATTATGAAAACACTTATATGCAAAGTACTGGTGTACTATATTCAAACCAAGAACAATTTGATGTTATTGCCGTATTAGATGGTACAGTGTCTAATATAAAAGAAGATGATTTATTGGGAAAAATTGTTGAAATTAAACATAATACAAACTTAACTACTATCTATCAAAGCTTAGGAGATGTCGATATAAAAGTTGGTAATGCAATTAATCAAGGTGATAAAGTCGGTATAAGTGGTACTAACAAAATAGACACAACTAGTGAAAATCAATTATTGTTTGAAGTTTATCATAAAGGATTATTATTAGATCCAATAGAATTTTACAATATGAAAATAGAAGACTTATCTGAATAAGCCTTTTTTCATATAATCTAACAAATGTTCTTAATACCCCTTAATAAAATATAATATATTAAGGGGTTGGAATTATGAAAAAAAATATCATAGAAAGAACATTATTAGAAGCAAATTATATGATTAAAACTAAAAAAACAATTAGAGAAATAGCAAAAAAATTTAATGTAAGTAAAAGTACTGTTCATAAAGACTTAAAAGAAAGATTAAAAGAAATAGATATTAATAAACATAGAGAAGTAAGTGAAATTTTAAAAGAGCACTTAGAAATAAGACACCATCGAGGTGGAGAAGCAACACGAAAAAAATATAATAAATTAAAATAAGAAAGTGATGAAATGATTAAAAAGAATATAATGATGCACATAACAAACGATAAAATATATATAAAAAAAAACGATAATTTAATTAAAGAAGACACTATTTATTTTAATGAAGAAAAAAATAAATATAAAACTGTCGTAAACGGTAAAGTGTATAGTTATAAGCATTTTTTAAATTTATTGAATAAAATTATTAAAAAACATAAATTAAATAATTCTATATTTAATAATAATGTAACTGTCATTGTTAATTCTTTTACAACACCACTCGAAAAACAAATGATAATTAATATGTTTAAAGCGATGTCTTTTAACAAAATAATAATATATAAAGAGACCAAAATTTTAAAAAAAATTAATGAAGAAAACAAAATATTACTAAATATAAACCCGGATTACACAGAAATATTTTATTATCAAAAAACATTAAAAACCAAAAAAAGAGTTAAAAAATCAACTTTTTTAACATCTAAACAATATTTAAAAATAGTTACTGACATAATATCAAAGTTAGTGTTAAATAAAAAAGATAAAAAACCTTTTATAATTGCATATGGTAATAAACAAGAAATTAAAAAAATAAGTAATATTTTGGAAAAAAAATTAAAAATTAAAATATCTAAGTTTGAAGACAACTCACAATTAATAAACTATATAACTTAATTTTTTTATTAAACAATTGCCAATTTTTACCATTAATGTTATACTTTAGCTATTGTTGGGTAAAAGGTGATTTTGTGTTAGATATTATCATTGTTGAAGATGAAATTTTTTATCAAGATAAAATAAAAAAGATTATTAGAAAAACTTTAACGAATATATTAGAGCAGGTTAATATTGAAATTTATACATCATATAACTCAAAACTAGAAAAAAGAATTAGCGATTTAAGTAAAAAAACTATATATATATTAGATATAGAACTAAAAAACAGTATTTCCGGTATAGAAATAGCAAAGCACATAAGAAAAAAAGATTGGAATAGTGAAATCATTTTTCTTACAAGTCATGATAAAATGTTTGAAAGCGTTCATCGAAAAATTCATAACATCTTTACATTTATCGAAAAGTTTAATGAAATGGATAAACAATTATCAGATAGTATTAAACTAATCGCTATGACAAAACAAGACAATAAAATGTTTAAATATAGCACTAGAAGTATCAATTTACAAATATATTTAAAAGATATTCTATATATTTATCGAGATAAAAACGAAAGAAAGTTAATCATTAGAACAACTACAAACAAATTTTATATAAATATGTCTTTAATTGATATTATGGAAAAACTGGATTCTAGATTTTCATTTTGTCATAGATCTTGTATTGTTAACAAGAATAGAGTAGTTAAATATAATTGGAAAACAGGGAATTTTATTTTAGATACTGGAGAAGTAGTTGATTTTTTATCTAGAAAATATAAAACTAAGGTAGTAAAAGATGAATCTAATTGAAGTTTTATATGTGTTTGTTTTCATAATCTTATCTGAAATAGTTTACACTAAATGTTTTGGAATTTGTATTAACAAAAAAATGAATTTAAAGATTGATGGAATTTTAACAATAATTTTAATTGCAGTTTTTGATATGATAAATTTTTATTATAATAAGACTAATATATATAGATTTTTAATAAGTTATTTTTTAACAATTACTTTAAATAAGCGTATTTTTAAAAGTAATTTAAAAACATCAATATTTTATACAACATTAATATTTTTATTTGCAATTATAATGGAATTTATAGTCATTCAAGGTTTAAAAGTGATAAGTATAAATAGTATAGAAATCTTAAATTTAAATCTACAGTGCCAAGCTTTGTATTCAATATTAATTTTATATTTAACTCTAATTATTTTTGTGTTTTATAAAAAACACTTTAATCGCAAAATTTTAAATGAATATATATTAAAAAACAATTATTTAAATTTTATCTTATTCGTATTATTTTTCTTAGTCTTTTTAATGTTGATTATTTATAGTATTGATTATACAAGAATGGATATTTTTATTATTTCCATTATTTCTTGTTGTATAATTTTTATATTTATTGTAACAATTTTATATAACGCAATAAAAGAATCTAAACTTTTAGAAAGATATAATTTTTTACTTGAAAGAAACAGCTATTTTGAACACGTAAGAGAGGATTATCGTATTTTAAAACATAATCTTATCAACGACTTATTATCTGTTAAAGTAATTGGAGATAATAAAGTAAAAGAATTAATAAAAGAAAAGATAAAAAAATATAACAAAGAATATGAATGGATTACTAATATAGATGAAATACCAAATAATTTACAAGGGCTAATACAATTAAAATTGTTAATAGCTAAAAAATTAGACATAGTTTGTCATATAGAGACGACATTAAAAACTGATTATTTAGACAATCTAGATATGTCTGTATATGATAACTTATCAGATGCTATTTCAATTACATTAGATAATGCATTAGAAGCAGCTAAAGATTGTAAAGAAAAGTTTGTATATATATGTATAGAGGAAGAAAAAAACCAGCTTATCATAAGAATAAGCAATCCTTTTATAAATGATATTGATTTAGAATGTTTAGGAACAAAAGATTACTCTACTAAAAAAAGAAATAGTGGAATAGGAATATTTTCTTTATATAAATTAATAAATAAAAATAAAATAATTATTAAAAGCGAAATTATTAATGATTTATTTACAACTATTATTGTAACTCAAAAATAAAAGCGTTATTATAACGCTTTTATTTAATTAATGATTTAGGACATTCTGGTTCTTCATTCCATATTTTAAATGAAAATGTTGAATTACTATCTTTTCCTACATCGCCCAATGTTACTAACATTGATGCTAACATATCTATCAATTTAATACCTCCTTTCCACTTTCTTTTATAATATAATATTTGTAATTATTATATTTTTGGTTAAATAACTTATATATGAATGGATTAATGAATAATGCTTCACAAATTAAAGCAAACATTAAAATATTATTTAAAAATTGACTCGTACTAAACATCATTGTAATAATATAAACTAAACATATAAAAAACATCATTATTTTTTTTCTTTTTCTTATGTTCGAGTTTATAATTGGCCTTTTTTCTGTATCTGCAGGAGCATAACGAATTAAAATCAAAGAAAAAAGTAAAGAAATAATTAACTGTATAATTATATTTACTTCAATTGATAAAGACAATAAGGGAAAACTTATAAATGTAATTATACTTAAAATCCAACATTGCAAATTTGTGTTTGCATGAAAACCAACACCTTGCATTCTTAAACAATTATAAAAAAATATAAAGATCAAATATGATTTTAAAATACCTAAAATTAATGCTATAGCCGATATAACAATAAATTTAGTTATTAAAGTATACATACAATGTAAGCCGTATTTTAACTCAGCTATTCTCCTATTATTATAGTTATATTTATCTCTTATAATTTTAATTGCAAAATTCAATACTTTATCTCTCATTACTGCTCCTTATTTAACATTATATTAACAAACAAATATAGTAATTTGTCGGATATTGTCTGAAAACGTTTAAAAAGGTATTAAGATTAAACAAAAGGTTAATAAAACTATTAAAAAAACATTCTATTATAGTTATTGGGTATTTCAGACAATTTTGTTGAAACCAAAAAAACGTTTTGTTATTATTGGCATGTAGTAAAAAATTAAACAATAGGTGGTGAGTAAGAAAAAATGACTCATAAAGAAAAAATAGGTAATAGCAAAAGAGGAAAAGTTAGATGGTTTAATAACGAAAAAGGATATGGTTTTATATCTTGTGAAAATTCTGATGATATTTTCGTTCATTATTCAGCAGTAGAAAAAGAAGGTTATAAAACGTTAAAAGAAGGTCGCCAAGTTGAGTTTGTTTTAATAGAGACAGATAAAGGATTGCAAGCTGTTGATGTTAATGATGCTATTCCGACTACAAAAATGTAGTCTTTTTCTTTGAGAAATGATATAATTATTTATAGAAGTAATCTAAAATAATATAGATAACTTTTACAAGGAGGAATGAAATATGAAAATAAACATTCACGGAGACAAAATTAAAATTACTAAACCTATTAGAGAGTATGTGGAAAAAAAATTATCTAAAATTGATAAATACTTTGAAGATGCAGATAACATAACTGCTCATGTAAAAGCGAGAGTTAAAGATTATCAACAAATTATAGAAATAACTATACCTATTCATAAAGTTACAATAAGAGCAGAGGAATCACATACAGATTTATATGCAGCAATTGATATAGCAGTAGACAAAGTCGAAAGACAAATTAGAAAAAATAAAACTAAATTAAATAATAAATATAAAACATCTGATGTAGTAGACTTCAATTTTGATTTTGAAGAAGAACCCGATGAAGTGAAAAGAAAAATTATAAGAAGAAAAAATATCGAAAGTAAACCTATGAACGAAGAAGAAGCAATCTTACAAATGGATTTACTAGGACATGACTTCTTTGTATTTAAAAATATAGATGAAGAATGTGTATCGGTTATATATGTCAGAAAAGACGGTAACTACGGAATAATCAACGTCAAATAAAGAGTGAAAACTCTTTATTTTTATGATACAATATCCATTAGGTGATTAAGACTATGAATTTTTTGAAAAAAATGTTTGATATAGAATATAAAGAAATGAAGAGATTTGAAAAGCTTGCTAATCAAATAATGGAACTAGAAGCAGAGATGGAAGCTTTAAGTGATAAAGAATTAAAAAATAAAACAATAGAATTTAGAGAGCTGTTAGAAAATGGAACTGATTTAGAGGAACTAGTCATTCCAGCTTTTGCAGTTGTTAGAGAAACTGCATATCGAGTTGTTAAAGAAAAACCGTATTTTGTTCAAATACTTGGAGGACTTGCACTACACTATGGTAATATAGCAGAACTTAAAACTGGTGAAGGTAAAACATTAATGGCAACAATGCCAGCATATTTAAATGCACTATCAGGTGAAGGTGTTCATATTGTTACGGTAAATGAATTCTTAGCAGAACGTGATCAAGGTCATTATGTTGGGGATATATTTAGATATTTAGGTCTTACAGTTGGACTAAATATTAGAGATTTAACACCAACTGAAAAAAAAGAAGTATACGATTGTGATATTGTTTATTCTACAAATAATGAAATTGGTTTTGATTATTTAAGAGATAATATGGTGGTAAAAGAAGAACATCGAGTAATGAGAAAACCCAACTATGTAATTATCGATGAGGTTGATTCTATTTTAATTGATGAAGCTAGAACTCCATTAATTATTTCTGGTGGTAAGATGAATTCTAAGCATTTATATATAGAAGCTGATCGAGCAGTGAAAAAATTAAAAGAAGAAGAAGATTACACTATTGATTTGAAACATAAAAGTGTTTCATTAACAGCTGAAGGTAGTAAAAAAATTGATAAAATATTTAATTTAAATAACTTATATGATATAGATAACTCAGCATTAGTTCATCATATAAACCAATCATTAAAAGCTAACTATGGAATGAAAAATGATGTCGACTACGTTGTTGAAGATGATGCAATAATTATAGTGGATCAATTTACTGGTAGATTAATGCATGGTCGACAATTTAGTGAAGGATTACATCAAGCGATAGAAGCAAAAGAAAATGTTACAATTAATGAAGAAACTAAAACTATGGCAACTATTACATTTCAAAACTTATTTAGAATGTATAATAAATTATCAGGAATGACCGGTACAGCTAAAACAGAAGAAGAAGAGTTTAGAAATATATATAATATGTATGTTTTTCAAATACCTACAAATAAACCTATTATAAGAGAAGACTTAGCGGACTTAGTTTATGCTACTGAAAAAGGTAAATACCAAGCTATTGTTAATACAATAAAATTAGTTCATGAAAAAAAACAACCAATACTAGTAGGTACTATATCTGTAGAAGCCAATGAGCATTTAAGTAATTTACTTAAAAAAGCTAAGATACCTCATGAAGTATTAAATGCCAAAAACCATGCACGAGAAGCAGAAATAGTAGCTAAAGCTGGAGAACAAGGTTCAGTAACTATTGCAACTAATATGGCAGGCCGTGGAACTGATATTAAATTAGGTAAAGGTGTTAAAGAACTAGGCGGATTATATGTAATCGGAACAGAAAGACATGAGTCTCGTCGTATAGATAACCAATTAAGAGGTCGTTCTGGACGTCAAGGTGATCCGGGAACAACTCAATTCTTTGTATCTTTTGAAGATGATTTAATGAGAAGATTTGGTACTGAAAGAATAAAA
>CAYUEQ010000001.1:25590-47594 GCA_964443805.1 uncultured Muribaculaceae bacterium | reverse complement strand
TCAAACGCGGCAGACTGTAAATCTGTTCCTTCGGGTTCCATGGTTCAAATCCATGACCCTCCACCACTTTTAATGCCTCGTAGCCAAGCGGTAAGGCATCAGACTTTGACTCTGACATTCCGGTGGTTCGAATCCACCCGAGGCAGCCATTTTTGTCCCGCTAGCTCAGTTGGTAGAGCATTTGACTTTTAATCAAAGGGTCGCGCGTTCGAGTCGCGCGCGGGACACCATTTATGATTATTAAAGGAAGCAATAGCTTCTTTTTTTATTAAAAAAAATAACTTGTAGTTATTTTATATAATTTATTTCTTTTAATTTTGCAGCAACCCATTTTGGTAAAGCTTCAGCTAATGGATTAAAACCATTTTTTGATTCCTTAACTCTATTTGGTCTTCGTTTTATTTTATAATCAATATCTTTAATACTTAGTTTAATTTGCAAATTTTCCTCGTCGACATTAATTATCTTTACAAATATTGTTTCACCTATCTCCACATAATCTCTTATGTCTCTTACAAAATCCTTTGAAATTTCTGAAATATGGATCAATCCGTCATAATAAGCATCGATATTTATAAATATACCATATTTTTCAATGCCTGTTACCTGACCTTTGATTATATCTCCTTTCTTATATTCTTTCATTGATAAACACCTCTTAAATAAGTATAACATAAATTATTAAATCATGATATTCAACAACATAGCTCTTAAAAAATTAGCTTCTCCCCTTTTAACTTTAATTATAGTTTCAATCATATTCACTAAAAACAATTAAAAAATAATTTCTAAGGATATTTACTATTTAATATCTTTCATGCTATAATTTAATTACGGTGATAATATGGAAGATAAAATAAAAGATATCCTTAACGAGTTAAAACCATATCTAAATAGTGATGGTGGCGATGTAGAATTTATAAAATATGAAAATAATCTTGTTTACATAAAACTAACAGGCGCTTGTCAAAATTGCGTTCATAAAGATCAAACTATAAAAAACGGAATTTACGAATCTTTACGTAGTGAAATACCAGAAGTACAAGGAGTAATAAACGTTGAATTTTAATTTTTATGCATTATCCAATCTATTCGTGGGATTGGATTTTTTTTGCTTAACAAATTATAAATATCTTTTAAAAATATTTCATAATTATCTACATTTTCAATAATACTTAATAAATCTCTCTCTTCCACTTCTTCATTCATAACTTTTTCGTACACATCAAAATAGTAAGAAGGATACAGAAGTCTGGCATAAAGCATAGCACAACTATACGGAGTTAAAACTTGACTATTTATATAATTTTCTATTTCATACCAATCATATTCATTACTAAAAAACATAACCTTAATATACTCTGCAATATCTCTAATGTCATAATCAATTACATAACTTAGAGGATTTAAAAAATTCAATGATATGTTAGGGTTAAATATTCTACGATGACAAACAGTCAACATACCATTAGTGCTAGCATCTAAATTCAAAGATATATTATTAACGTAAGCTATAGCATTTTCTGCCAAACCAATATAATAGCTAAAGCTGTTTACGATAATTTTTTTATCTATACCTAACTGTCTAATTTGATATTCAAAGTAATCTATCTTCTCACTCCAAAGTGTTGCCCAATCAGTACGTTTTAATTTGCTATTAGTATCAGTAATTATTAAATTATAATGAAAGTGATTAATATCATTTAAAGTTATTTCTTTATCCCAACTATTATTAATTTTAAGTAAACAATAATTCTGTTCATTATAAACAGTATATAACAAATTATCTTTGTTCAACATAAAAGTATGAGTTAAGATGCCTTTAGCATACATTTCATTTGTTAAATCATTCAAATGCGGAAGATCTTCTATTGGTCGTAATAAAAGCACAAAATAATATTTTGTGTAATTTAAATCAAAAGAATAAACATCCCCTTCTTTTACTACGTCAGTAACATTTATATTATAATAATAATTTAACACATTCTTCATATAATCACTTATATAAGTGTATGAAAAAACATTAAGCTAAATGCTTAATGCTGTTTACATAGTTAAATTTTGGTTTTCTACTGGAGGTATCTGAAATGTTGAGATTTCTGTCATTGTATTTTGTTGTGGTGTTTGATTTTCTAATGATACAGGATTTAAACCTACCTGAGCTGCATTATTCTTAATCATTTCCTGACTTTGAATATTCAATTGTTCCTTTACTTTATTTTCAGCTTCTCTTTCTTTTGCCTCAGTCAACATTCCTTTATAAATATTTTCCATACCCATAATTGCTATATCTCTTGCTTCATTAATAACTTGTGTTAAATTATTAAATATTTCATCAACTTCTATTTGCCATTTTTCTTCGATATCGATATTTGCTGTTGTTACAGGTTGTTCCACAGGTTGTTCCAAAGTTTGTTCTACAGCTTGTGGTTCAACAGTCGGTATCATAGGTTCATTAATTTCAACTGGAGTTTGTGGTGCTATAGGAGTTTGTGAGTTTGATATAATTGGTTGTTGATTTTCTATTATAATAGGATCAACATCTGGAATTATCGGTGATTCAACCATGTTTTCTTGTAATTGAACACTGCTACCACTGATTTTTTCTTTAACTTGTGGAATAGCTAATGAGTTTAAATTACCAACTTTGTTCATATTACTTTCAACTTGCGTTATAGTTTCTATTTCTTTATTCATTGTTACCTCCTGCTATTAATTCCCTTAGAAGAATTTTAATATTATTCCATTCATCATCGGTTTCAATTTTAACTAAATTAATAGCTCCGTTTTCTTCTTTCATTTCTCCGACATATATTTTTAATAAACTATTATTATCTACTTCATTTAAAGTGTATATAACATATCTTTTAGTGCCTTCCAAATTTTTAAAAACTCTAAGCAATTCAGCTTCAATTACACTACCATCTTGATTTGTTATATTAATTTTAGTATCCACTTAATTCCCTCCTTTATTATAAATTAATTATATCATAATTCAGCTAACATTCAATCATTAATTTTCTCTAAAATAAAATATCTACATCCATATGCACAATATTCTTCGAGATAATTATCAAGATTATCAAAATCATTTAGTTTTTTATTGTTTTTGTTGCCTTTATTAGTAAATCCTTTTAATCTTAATTTCCCATATGACCAATCCCCGACTATGTAATCATATATGTTAAAATAATCAGTCGCCTTTGCCGTTACTTCCTCTAAATCAAAAGCATCTTTCTCTTCTTTTATGAGTTTATATTTATTTTTATTAATAATTATTTCTTTCATTATTCTCACCTTCCAAAAAATGAATAAACAACATAAGCAATCATACTAATGGTTGCAATTATACCTAATAAAAGTAACTTATCAACAAACCCGGCTCCGCTAGCAATATTGCTAGGTTTTAAAATATACTGTATACCTTTTTCATTTTGATTTTGAATTCCTCCGGCTACTTCATTATTATCTTTTTCTTTTTTTACTATTTGATTATTTAATTTTTCTTTCTGACTATCATCAAGTTTTAACACTTCGTCATATTCAATTCCAAATTTTTTATAAGTTTCAGAACTTAATAATTTTGGACTTGTTCTTTTAATAATCAATAGATTTTCAAATTCTTTTTTTGTTTCTTTCCAATAATTCACTATTTCATCAGGATTTATGGAATTTATTTTATTATAAAAACCTCTGGTTCCTTTTATATATAGTAATTCATCATAAGCTTTTAATTCATTTTCTTGAAATTCAATATTTTTTCTTTTTTGTTTAATCATCATAATAACTATATATTGAATATCGTTTATAAGCGTGTGTTTTTGATGATTTTGTTTCATTAAAGTATCAAATTCATCCATCTTTTCATAAAATTCATGCAGTTGCTCTTTAGGTAAATTATATTTAAGTAATATAATATTAAATTCGTTTTCATCTTTTTGTTTATAGGCTTTTATTATATCTTGCCCATAAATAATAGTTAATATATGAATTATATTCACAGTAAAATCAACAGCACTTATTTTATGTCCTGGAATTTCATTGTTAACATAATTTTCAAAAGCTTTATTAATAGATTTATTAATAAAATAATCTTGCTTTTCCATATAGCCACCTACTATACAAGTATATCAGTTTATTAATAAATTGTAAATTACATAATCGGCATACTAAGCATAGGACTTTTTGAATTTAGAGCTCCTCCATAATAAGTAGGAATCTTACCTTGAATTATTTTTGATGCAACTAAAAATTCGTATTCAAAATTAATTTTTTTGACATTTAAAGGAAAGAAAACTTTTTCAGTTAAGTTACATTTTACAAAAACTTGAATAAGAGAATTATTAATACCGTAATCAGTTATTTTAGTTTCAAAGCCAGCAACTACACTTCCACCTATTTGTACTTTAAGAGGAATTCTAGGACCTAAATTATTTAAAAAAGTATAATTACTAACCATCCCTAAAGGAAACTTTATTAAGAATCCGTCTTTACTAATAATATCATCATCTTCAAAAAATAAATCATCTAAATTTCCTTGTTGTACATTTAAAATACTATCTTCTAAATTACTTATGATATTTCTTAATATATTATAAGAGTTGTTCATATTAAAATCTAACAATATTATCTCTTCATTCTTATTTTTATTGACGATCAATACGTCATCGATATTTATATTTAATAAAACATCACTAGTTATAGCTCTATTTATTATTGATGCATTTATAACATCCATTTTATCTCGAATCATTGATAACACTTTGTTATCGATTTTATCACTAAAGTTCTTATAAATTAAAATTGTTCCTATTATAATTAATAAAACAATAAAAATATACACATTTTTCTTTTTAATTTTATATTTTCTAACTAACTTTGCTCTTTTCACATTAATCACTATTAAATAATATGCAAAAAAAAGACTATTTACGAAAATAGTCTAATAAATTAAAATCAAATATGCTACTTAATAACAAAAATATACCTATAATTAAAATTATTATTGCTGCTACCGATAATACAGTAATTAAAATTTTTACACCTTTTGTCGAAGAATCAATATCATCATTCATTTCTGCAAAATCTTTCTTTTTAAGTTTCATTGATGAAGTATAAAATGAATCATCAAATGTATTCTTTTTTTCTTCTACTTCTTCTTCTTTTTCTTCGTTTACCTGTGTCTCTATTTCTTCTCTCAAGTTATCTAATGATTCCAACGTCTTAGTATCGCTTTTCGCGTACTCAGCAATATTAGTTCCCTCAACAATAATAGTATCATCATCACCTTTTAAATCACTTAAAATATCAAGAGGATCTATTGGATTTATTTCATTACTTGCTATAGTATTTATTAGTGTCATTAATTGATCATCTGTTTCCTCGTCAATCTCAACTTCTCTTTTATTAATATTCAGTTCATCAAAATCAACATTACTACCTTTTTTTAATCTATCCTCTTCATAGTCAAATTTTTTTTGACTTCTAGCTTTTTCTAAAACAGCATTAATATCATAATCTTTTTCTTCATCAACTTTTTCTACTACTTCGTTTTCATCAGTATTATCTTCTATTACAATTGATTTTCTTTGTGGTGTTCTACTATATTTTTTATCTAAAATATCTTTTAGCGCATCAATATTAATGTTTTTATCAGTATCTCCAATAATAGACATATTTGAGTTTAAATCAAAATCATCAATTTCTCCATGATTTACATTTTTATATAAGTCTTCATTTTTATGGACTCTTTTACCTTCGTTGTCATTATAATATTTATTCATTCTCGTATTCATATTTTACACCTTCTATCTAAAATAATAACACAATTTATTTGTTTTTAAAAGATGTAATTATGCTATAATAATTTTATCGGAGGTTTTTAATGAAAAATTTAAAGATAAATAAAGATTTATGTATCAAATGTGGAGCATGTGTAGCAATTGCAAGTGATTATTTTGAATTTGATAATGATGGCTTTGCTAAACCTATAAATAAAAATGTTGAAGAAAATGATTTGTTAATCGCTGCTGTTGAAGCTTGCCCTACTAATGCAATTTCTTTAACTAACAATTAATTTAATTTTTATGTATTATAATTTATATTACTATCAATATTTTTCCATAAAAAAAGGATTATTTTACAAATCCGTTATTTAAATATTTAGTATCATTTACAATTACAAAAGCTTTGCTATCGATACTTTCTAATAAAGCTCGTAATTTTTTTAATTTCTTTTTATTAATTTGAATTAATAACATCGTTTTGTTCTTATCTTCTAATTTCATTTTTGTTACAGCAAAACCTTCATCTCTTATAATTTTTATATCTTTGTTTGTCATTGTCATACTAATAACTTGAACTCCAACAAAACCACTTATAACTCTCTCAGCAATATTAGAACCTAATAGCGTACCAACAGAAAACCCTGCTGCATATGCAATTGGTATCCAAATCGATTGTATTTCAGTATTTAAAGCTTCTCTAGCAACCAAAAACCATATTGTTACTTCCAAAAAAGCGATAATTGTTGCAAATATTGTTTTATTTCTAACTATTAGGATTGTTCTTGTTGTTCCTAAGGATACATCCAAGATTCTTGCAAAAAATATTTTTAAACATAACAATATCATATTATCTACTCCTGTTCCATATTTATTGTACCCGATATTTTTTATCTAAGCAATTAATTTTACTTTTCTAAATAGTCTTCACCCTTATGCGGCTCTAAAAACAACAAATTAGGATAATTTTGTTGACGTAGTGCTTCATAAACTATTACGGAAACACAGTTAGATAAGTTTAGTGCTCTTACTTTGTCTGTCATTGGAAGTCTTAAACATCTTTCTAAATTTTTAGCTAAGATTTCTTTAGGAATACCAGTGCTTTCTTTTCCAAAAATGAAATAAATATTATCTTTTTCACCATAATTAAATTGATCATGTGTATTTTTACCATATCTTGTTAAAAAATAAAAATTTCCTTGATTTCGGCTAAAAAAATCATCCAGATTTTCATAAACTATATAATTACACTCATTTATATAATTGACTCCACTCCTTTTAATAATTTTATCCTCTAATGAAAAACCAAGTGGTTTAATAAGATGTAGTTTAGTATTTGTAGCAACACAAGTTCTCATAATATTCCCTGTATTACCCGGAATTTCTGGTTCAAAAAGTACTACGTTTATCATAAAATCTCCTTTAAAAATCTATCTTAATTTGTTAATTCATATTCTTTGATTATTTTTTTAAGATCATTTACATTAAAAGTTCTGTTTTTCTTACTTGATATCACTTTTTCTACTTTATTGTTGTAATAAAAGATAATACTAGGTAATTGCTCTATTTTTTCTTCAGTAAGATTTAATTTTTCATTTAAATCCTCAATAAAAAATTCTTCTTCTTTTAGTTCCGATGCATTTAAATAATAAAAATTCGTTTGTAAATCATTAGCTACTATTATATCTTTTAGTTTTTGTTCCAACTTTGCAACATTATTGTCATCTAAATAGCTAATATAAATAAAATAATTATCTGTTGTTTCGTCAAAAACTGAAGAATTTAACTCTTCATACTGTATCTCATAAACAGTTCTATATAAATCACTTTTAATTATTTCTTCATTATCACGAAAAATATATATAGTTAAAAAGACAACTCCAATTATGATAAATAGAACTATTATATAGTTTTTTAAAGGTATATTTCTCTTTGAATTATTTTTCATTATAATCCTACCTTTCTAAGAATATATTAACATAAGTTAGATTTAATGTAAATTATTCTCTTACTCAATTATAGAATAAAATTGTTGTTTTATACCATAATAATAATGGTGGTTATTATGTATTACCTTGTACTATTTTTTCTATATTCAATCATTGGTTGGATATTTGAAACACTTTTAGCTTTAATCACAAACATTGATTATAACAGTGGAATTATGTACGGTCCTTGGACACCTGTGTATGGAATCTCAATTCTTATCATGATATTTATATGGCGAAAATGGTTACAAAATATTCAACATAATAAAATAATAAAAAGCCTTTTCTTTTTCTTTATTACTGCTATTGTTCTTTCTGTCTTAGAGTTGTCTTGTGGTTTAATAATAGAGTTTTTTACTGGAATAGTCTACTGGGATTATTCTAAAACATTCCCTTTTCATATTGGTAAATATATTTCAGTAGAAGTAGGAATTATTTGGGGATTTTTATCATTAATAAATATTTGGCTAATAAATCCAAAAATAGAAAAAATAATTCCTAAATTTCCTAAATTTATAATTTATTTGTTTTATTCAGTATTTTCAATAGATTTGTTAATAACAATTTTAACAAAATTCATTTAAGTAATGATATCGCCCTCCACGAATATTATTAAACACATATTATAATCTAGGAGGCATTTATAATGAATTTTGATAATGATAAGTTTATTTTCAATGATGAATTAATTGAAATAGACAAATTTTACAATACTGATATCCAACTAGATTTTCATCACTTTAAACAAAATGATGATTTTTACAATTACAAAAAACATGATAAGCATTCACATACCAAATTCACTTCCGCAAAAGAAGGTTTTTTACGTGGAAATATGTTTAAGAATGAATACAAACCTTATAAAAACTTAACTTATCTTCCTATTGTACCCAAAAATGAACGTGAAGCGAAATTGTTACCTGTGTATGAATATGATCATGCAATAATTGATTTAAATTTATATTTAGATATATATCCAAATGATCAAGAAGCATTTGAATTATTTAAAAAGTATGCAATGGCATTTAAAAAAGCTAAACAAGAATATGAGAATCAGTATGGTCCGTTACTTATAGAGGATACTTTAGGTTCTAGATTTAATTGGACACAAAATCCTTGGCCATGGGATAAAGATGGAGGTAATAAATATGTATAAGTATGAAAAAAAATTGAACTACCCCGTCAATATAACTAAAAAAGATTTAAGAATGGCTAAACTACTTTTAACACAATATGGTGGCGCCAATGGCGAACTTGGGGCAGCACTTCGATATTTTAGTCAAAAATTTTCAATGCCAGATGAAAAAGGTAAAGCTTTATTAAATGATATTGCAACAGAAGAACTAGGTCATTGTGAAATGATTTGTACTATGGTTCATCAATTAACTAAAAACGCAACTCTTGATGAATTAAAAGAAGCTGGTTTAGATGCAACTTATGCAGATCATGGTAAAGGAATATATCCAACTGATGCTAGCGGAGTTCCTTTTTCAGTTACATATTTTGCTGTAACTGGGGACCCTCTTGCAGATCTTATGGAAGATATGGCTGCTGAACAAAAAGCTAGAGCAATCTATGAAAATTTAATTAATTTGACTGATGATGAAGATATTATTGGTCCACTATTATATTTACGACAAAGAGAAATAATTCATTTTAATAGATTTAAAGAATTATTTGAGTATTATGAAAAAAAAGGATATTAAAATACCTAGTTCAATCTAGGTTTTTTTATGTCTAAATTAGAGCTTGTCTTCATAGAATGTGTTGGAGGATATGTTATGGGAAAAATTGGTTTAACTGAAAAACAAGTAATAGAGAATCGTAAAAAATATGGAAGTAATGAATTATACGCAGCAAAAAGAAATAGTTTTTTAAAATTATTAATCGAATCTTTTGGTGATCCAATAATAAAAATATTATTAATCGCCCTTGCTATTAAAATAGTTTTTTTATTTAGAAGTTTTGACTGGTTTGAAACTTTAGGTATCCTAATTGCTATTTTTTTGGCATCTTTTATTTCTAGTATTTCTGAATATGGATCAGAAAAAGCCTTTTCAAAGCTTCAAGAAGAATCATCTAAAATTAAAGCCAAAGTAAAAAGAGATAATCAAATAAAAGAAGTTATAATTGATGAAGTCGTTGTTAACGATATAGTATATCTATCTACAGGAGATAAACTACCTGCTGATGGATATTTAATCAGTGGAAAACTTAGCGTTAATGAATCAGCTCTAAACGGTGAGGCTAAAGAACAAATAAGAGATGCAGTAATTAATTCAAAACCGACAGATAAAAACAAAGTATATCGCGGTAGTGTTATTTATGAAGGACAAGCAATTATGAAAGTTACTTCAGTCGGTAATGAAACTATCTATGGTGCTCTTGCAGAAGAATTAACTGAACATAGTCCAGAGAGTCCTTTAAAGATAAGATTAAGACACCTCGCAAAAATTATTAGTAGAATTGGTTATGTAGGTGCATTTCTTGCAGTTGTTTCTTATTTGTTTTCAGTTATAATTATAAACAACAATTTTAATACTGTTGATATATTAAATACAGTAACTAACTTCCATGTCATGTTTGAACATTTTATCTATGCGTTAACGTTATGTGTAACTGTTATAGTTGTAGCAGTACCCGAAGGTCTTCCTATGATGATAACTCTAGTTTTATCTTATAATATGAAAAGAATGCTAAGAGATAATGTATTGGTTAGAAAAATGGTTGGGATTGAAACTGCAGGAAGTTTAAATGTTTTACTAACAGATAAAACAGGTACTCTAACTAAAGGAGTATTAGAAGTTACTGGTATTAAAACTAGTGATTTAAAATTCTATAATAATTTGACTGAATTGAATAAACATAATAAGTTACAACAATTAATAAGAGTATCTCTTATTTATAATAACAACAGTCGTTTTGACGAGAATGGAAACGCTGTTGGTGGTAATATAACTGATAAATCCCTTTTAACTTTTGCTAAAGGGAAAACAGACAATAAAGTAAAATTAATTTCTCAAGAACCTTTTAATAGTACTAGAAAATATTCTAAAGCTATAATAGAAAAAGATAATAAACAATATGTGTTATACAAAGGCGCCTCAGAAAAAATACTTCATAATTGTACTTATTACTATAATGAATCAGGTTTAAAAAGAACATTTAGAAATAAAGAAAACGTAAAAAAAGATATTGAAAAATATACATCAAATGGGATTAGAGTTATAACTTTAGCGATTAAAGATACAGTAGAAAATAGTTTAAATAATTTAATTTTTTTAGGTTTTGTACTAATTAAAGATGAACTTAGAGATGAAGCTAAAGAAGCTTTAGAGTTAGTTAAAAAAGCTGGTATTCAAACAATAATGATTACTGGAGATGCTAAAGAAACAGCTGTTTCTATTAGTAATGAATTAAACCTACTTGAAAGTAATGATATCATACTAACAAGCGATGAATTAGAACTTTTATCTAATGATGAAATTAAAGATAATTTTAAAAATATAAAAATAGTCGCTAGAGCTCTTCCAAGTGATAAAAGTAGATTAGTTAGAATTGCTCAAGAATTAAAATTAGTTGTAGGTATGACTGGTGATGGAGTTAATGATGCTCCGGCTTTAAAGAAATGTGATGTTGGTTTTGCTATGGGAAGTGGTACAGAGGTTTCAAAAGAAGCTGCTGATATAGTAATACTAGATAATAATTTTTTATCGATAGCAAAAGCTATTTTATATGGAAGAACAATTTTTAAAAGTATTAGAAAATTTATAATATTTCAATTAACAGTTAATATCTGTGCCCTTATTTTATCTATTCTTGGTCCATTTATTGGAATAGATACTCCAATTACAATTATTCAAATGTTGTGGATTAATATGATTATGGATACATTTGCAGGAATTGCATTTGCATTTGAACCTCCATTACTTTCTTATATGGAAGAAAAACCTAAAACTAAAAATGAACCCATTATTAATAAATATATGGCAAATCAGATAGCCGTTACGGGTTTATACTCCGCTTTCTTATGTCTTTTGTTTTTAAAACATCCCTTCTTTAATCAATTAATACGCGTTGATGTAGATGGTGCTTATTTAATGACTGCCTATTTTGCTTTATTTATCTTTATTGAAATTTTTAATGCTTTTAATACACGAACTGAAAGATTAAATCTACTTGCTAATTTAAGTAAGAACAAAGCATTCATCCTAATTATATCTTTTATAATTACTGTTCAACTTGCTATTATTTATTTTGGCGGCGATATGTTTAGAACTTACGGTTTAACTAAGTCAGAGTTATTATTAACAATAGTTTTAGCATCAACTATATTACCAGTTGACTGGATTAGAAAATTGATGTTAAAAAAGCTTGGTAAAACAAGCTCAGTGTAATAATTTATTTTCTGGATAAGATATAGAATTATCAAGTTTATAAACTAATGATTTTCTTTTATATAATAAGTTTTCTTTTACTTCTTCTGTGTTATTATAAAATAAATAATCAGGATCTAAAAAATCATATCTTAAATACATTTGTAATGTATCATTAATTCTATCAGAATAATCTTTTCTATTTGTTTGAAATAAAACGGTTTCTTCTAGTAAAGAGTATAATTCCTCTAAATACGAATATCTACTTTTCATAACTCCATAAGTAATCGCTTTTTGAATATCATTTAATATATTTATTTCAAAATTAAGGTCATTTATTAGTTGGATATAAAGTTGATAATAATAATCTTTAATATTTATAAAATGAGTATTTGTAAGACTTTCTAAGTCTAATTTAATCTTATCAGTTAAGTGAATTAAAACATCTTTTAAAGCTATGTCAAAATACATTTCAGCAAAAAAAGATAAAGATTTAAAGACGTTTTGTACTTCTTGTTTATAAATATAGTCTTCATATTGAATCTTATTGATTAAATTATATATTAATTCTTGTTCTTCTATAGTGTAAAGTTTTTTCATTTTAACACCTCTTTAATAAAATTTAATTATCTTCTTTTATATCTATTTGATTTTTTATTTCAACACTGTTAATCGAATTAAATCTTTTAGTTATTTTATCTGTAGTAATGTGAATATCTTTAACATCTTTACTTACGGTATCAATCGACCTTGATAACTTATCCCATCTGTTTTTATATTTATCAAATTCATTTGCTAATTTGTTTAACTCTAAATGAATTATTTCTGCATATTTATCTCTTTCCATATTCTTTAATATCATTTGAATTATAGTTAATGTACTCATTAATGTTGTAGGTCCTGTAATCCATACTTTTTTAGAATAAGCTTCTTGTAATAATTCACCGTGATAGGCGTTTAATTCTGCAAATATAGCTTCCGCCGGAAGAAACAATATCGCTTCATTTGCTGTTTCACCAGGAACTATATATTTATTAGCAATATCATTAATATGTTTTTTTACATCATTTTTAAATGATTTAGTTGCTATTTCTCGTTCTGATAATGAAAGAGCTTTATCTGTCATTCTTTGAAAATTTTCTAATGGAAATTTAGAATCTATACATATAGTTCCCAAAGGTTTAGGAGCATATAAAATTGCATCAACAATAAAACCATTAGATAATTTCTTTTGGGTTTGATATATCGAATCAACGTTTTCTCCAAAAATACTAGTTAAAATATAATTTAGGTTAACTTCACCAAAAATACCTCTTGTCTTTTTATCAGTTAAGACACTTTGAAGTGAGACAATTTCAGTAGATAAGTTATCAATTTTTTTCTGAGCTTCGTCTATTTTAGTTAATCTTTCTAAAATATTAGTAAACGTTTTATTAGTCTTTTCAAAATTTTGATCTAGTGTTTGATTTACTTTATCATTTATAGCTAATATTTTACGTTCAACATTTTCATTTAATTTATCAAAATCTCTACTTAAATCTTTACTAAAGTTAAGTTTAAATTCTCCAATTTCTTTAGTTAAACTAGTATCAAGACGACCTAATCTTTCTGTTATATCATTTGCACCGTTGTTTCTTACTAGCACCATTATTAACAAGATAATAATCAGAAACAATAAAATTATAATAAAATATTCCATAGTATACTCCTTTGAATAATTATACCATTAAAAACATTTTTTGTTTATTAATAAAAATAATGACTAAATTTAAATTTGTATAACATAAATAATTAGTCGTTTTTCAGATTCATATAAAAAATTATAATTCATCTTTAAAAGCTATTTTAATCAAGACCGAATTTCTTATTTACAAAGCTACTAAGTAAATAAGCTATTAAAGTTAATACAATAACTCTAACCATCGCTACTGGGTTTGTTAAACTTTCTAGTAACGCAGTTCCAACAAATCCCCAAAAATATATTAAAAATATTTTTCCTATTAAAATAACAAAAAAGAATTTTCTAAATGTCATTTTAGATAACCCCGCTGCTATATTAAACAAAAATGCAGGAGTAAAAGGTATGGCAACTAAAACTACTAAATGTTGAAACTTTGCCGTCTCTAACCAAACAATTAATTTTTCAACATACTTTTTATTTCTAATTTTTTTCTCGAATTTTTCTTTATAACGATGTTTAAATATCATAAAAGATATTATACAACCTATTATAGTAAATATCCAAGAAATTACAAATCCAACAAAAGAACCAAATACTATAAAATTAACAGTTATAAAAACAGATAAAGGTAATATAGGTATAATTGATTCGACCACAATAAAAAGACAGGCAATTACTGGCCCCCATAGTCCTATTTGTAATAATATATCATTTAAATTTTCACTTAACTCATATAAAAAATATATAATAAATAAATCGCCTCTTTATATAGTTATTATAGCACTTATACTTATTTTTATAAATATTAATCAATTTGACTCTATTAAAGATAATAATTGATATTTAATATGTTTTCCTTTAGAGTTTTCTTTAAATTCTATTTTCTTTTTAGTAACAGTTAAATTATATTTTTCAATTAAAGCTCGGTCTTCAAAGTTATCATTCTTTAGATTTTCTTCTAACTCTTTTTTTAATTCTTTTTCAGTAGCTGAATCATTAGTATAAACCTCATAAACATAAATATTACCAGAAATTATATTACTATTAATATTTAAATTTTCTACTCCTAAATATACTAAATTATCATTAACTCCAAGATGTTCTAATGTAAATATAACTTCATTTTGTATAACGAGCATAAAATTGTTTAGTTCCTCATTTTTAGATAAATTTAAATTTTTTAAATCATAGTCATAATAATCATTAAATACAGAATAAAATTCATTTATATTCATTTTATAATCAGCAATTCCGAATTTTAATTCCTTTTTTTCATTGTTATCTTTTATTTCAAATTTTGATAAATCTATTCTAATTAACATACTTTCAATCAGCATCACTAAATTTTTTTCAATATTACCATTATATTCATCAATAGTAAGTAGTTTTATAAATTGTTCGTCAGTCATTATCTTATTTTTTATTTTTTCTGAGTTTAAGTTTTTTTGATTTAAGGTTAAATTTTTATAATCTCTTATTCTCGCATTTCTATTAGTAAAAAAATTTAATAACAAAATAACAATAGCTAACAGAGCTAATAAAATTATATATTTTTTATTTTCTATGATTGTTTCTTTTAAATTCATAAAATCTCCTATCTAAAATTTCTTCCTCCACTAGAATGACTCCAACCACCGCGAGTTCCTCCACCAGAAGAACTTCCACCACCAGCTCCTCCACCGCCGCCTTCAATTATTTCACCTGATTCACCTGTTGATGCGTTTTTCCAATCAATTTCAAAATGCATTGGATCAAATGAAGTTGAAGACCAATTCCCTCCCCATTTAAATCCACTTGGTGAAAATGCATACTGCCATAAAACATAATTTACATTTCTAGGATCTTCTTTACTGCCTATTATACTAACAAAATTGTCATATGCTGTTTTAGTCAATTTTCCCATTCCAGAATAAGGTTTGTAATTTTTATTATCGATTTTAATTGACCAATCATAATTAAAGTCTATTGCTAATCCCCATGCATGATTACTAAAACCACCTGCAGATGTTTTTCTTGGAACATAAGCTCCTCCAAATTTAACATCCTTTGAATTTAATTTTATACCATTCATTCCTTTTGAGGTAAGAGTGCAAATATTAGTAAGCGCTGCGGTAAATTGTGGCTGTGCTAGACGGTGAACTCTAACTGTACTAAAAGTTAGATGATCACACGGAACATTTAATGTAACTATGTTAGCAGTTTCCCATCTTGGATCAATTTTAATGTCTCTACCCTTTAAATCTTTATATGGAAATGACCCGTATTTATTACGTCCTGGACTTATATTTGGATAATCTGTTGTTTTTTCAAATGATTTTGTACTACCAACATCAGCACTATAATCAGGGACAGCTGTCTCAGCAGAACCTTTACTAAATCTTAAATTCAGTGTTGATACAATATCATTAGGATTTGCAATTGGTTCTGGGATTTCGCAATTTACAGGGTCAGTAATACATGATAAACAATCACTATATAAGTTTTCTACATCACTAAAATTATATATCCACGAAAAAACAATATTTATAATTGTTGGGATAAAAAATATTAAAACACCAACAGCTATTCTTTTAACTAAAGTAATACTTCTTTTTTTAATTTCTGAATCATCATTTGAAGTAATTGCTCTAGTTAAATCAATTGTTCCCATAACTATAATTATTAATGGTACTAATACTTTGATTGCTAAAACTATATAGCCCACAAATCTTAATGATGTTCTTATACCAGCCTTAGTACATATATCATCAAATATTGGCTCACTTGCAAATACAGATATAGTCATTATAAAAAAAGTAATGATACCTAGTAATATTGTTTTTTTTCTATTCATAATAATCAACTCTTAATATAACAATTATTACATAAAAACCTTTAATTGTAAACTAATTACTTATCTATTTTGGTTACATTATAACCATATACTTTTAATATAGCTACAGCACGTTTACTTTGATTACCCTTTTTACAAACTATTTGATATTCAACATTTTTATTTAAATATTGTTTATGATTATTTATTAATTTATTATAAGGTATATTAATTGAATTAGGCAGATGACTTATTAAAAAGTCTGCTGCACTGTCAACATCTATTATATTATTCATACATAACACCAATTTATAATATGCTAAAAAATAAAAAAAAGAGATGACATATATCATTCATCTCCAAAAAAGTCATCGAAAAATTGATCATCTGTTATAACTTTATCATCAACTATAACACTGTCAACATCAATATTAATTTTCGGCTTATCTATTTCTTTAATTGGTTTTGCTGTAGATACTGATTTTTTTTCACTATTTTTTATTGGTGCTTTAGTTTCCGGCTTCGGCTTTTCTTCTTTTTGTTTTTTTTCTGCTTCGGTAGCCGCCTTTTCTTCAGCTTCTAATTTAGCGATTTCTGCATCTATTTGTTTTATAAAGTCATCTACATTAAAGTCACTAGAGTTAGGATTTAGTCCTGGTATCGGAGCTTGTTTATTTCCAGAGGATGGATTAAATATATTAGACGAAATGTTTTCCATCGCTTTTAAATCATCTGGTGAACCATCTTCCATACTAGAGAATAATTTTTTTCTTCTTTCTTCTTTAACAAAATTTTTCATATCAAATATTTCAACAGATTTCATAGAACGATGTGGATAGTCAACAGGATCTTTTATATTTCCCCAATCCATTTCAAAATCAGGTTTATACTTTGTTTTAAATGGATGTAATCTCCAACGTAGAATAATTGCTTCAAACAGTTTTAATTTCTGTAAATCAGTTACAGTAACTAAAGGAGTACTTACTGTCTTATCTTTTTCTTTTGATTTTACTTCTCCGGCCATTTTACTTATTTCTTCAAGGGCAGCAAGTTCTGTACTTATTAAATATATTAAATTACCACAGTTGCCTTTTATAGTTTCTGCTTTTTTATCATATACATCATTTAGCTGCGCATAGTTTTGAATTATAAATGTAAATCTAATTCTTCTTGACCTTGCTGCTGTTACCATTGAATCAACATCTTTTAATGGTGGCATATTAGCAAATTCATCTAGTAAGAAGTTAGTCCTTACACTTAATTCTCCACCATTATCTTGAGCAGCGTCGATTAAACTTTCATAACATTGTTTTATAAAAATAGTTGCTAAACTATGGTAAGTAGTTTTTTCATCATGTATTATCATAAAAACTGCAGTTTTTTCTTTACCAATATCTCTAATATCAAAATCACTATGTGATAACATTTCTGATAATTGTTCTCGCGATGCAAAAAGTCTTATTTTCTGTCTAAAAACTGATAGTATCGATCCTTTAGTTTCATTTGGTGCATTGATAGTGTTTGATGCAAATATATAAGCATCAGTTGTTTCTCCTTTTAAATTAAAATATTCTTTTGAATAATTAGAAGTGGCAAATCTTTCTTCACCAACAGTTGCCATATAAGAAATAGAGTTAATATTAATTTCTTCTTCTTTAGCATCTTCAAATAATCCTAAAGTTAATCCAGAAAAATAATCAGCTGCACTTTTTTCCCAAAATGGTTCGGCTTTATTGTTGGCATCATAAATAATATTTAATGCAACATCATCTAATAGTTCAGTTGCTTTATCTTTATTTCCTTCTTTATATAAACGATATGGAAGTGTTAAAGGATTCCACGCGTTACCGTTTTGTGGTTCTCTAAAGTTTAATACAATAATTTTATAACCACGCTCTTTTAATTCTGCTGCACTGTAACGATAAATTTCACCCTTAGGGTCAGTAATTATCATACTTTCTCCTGCTCGTGCAAGAATGTTTACCATTGGTTTTACGATTGTTTGAGTTTTACCTGAACCAGTCGCTCCAATTACTAAGTTATGGTATTCACCATTATCTAACCAGATATCTTTACCATCATTTATAAGAGGAATACCTGCTACATCATTATACTTACTTATAGGAGTAATATGAACAACATCTTTATCTGTTTTTATTTCTTTGTCTTTGGCCCATCTTGAATAACCTTTTTCTTCTTTTTCACCTATTATAAGACCAATTCCTCGACCTTTTTCTCGATCAAAAATGTAAGAAGAAACACTAGTAAATATTATAATTAAGGCGATTGCAAAAAATACCATAGTTGCTGCAAAGTAATCTTTTGAAAAAGCTGGAAAAGGATTGAATCCCCAAAAACTTCCAGTACGACTAAATTCAACAAAATTCATTACTCCTATAGCACATAAGTACAATAAGAACACACAAAAAATAATAAACATTATTAAATCTTTTGATGATACTTTAAACTTCATATTTTGCCTCCATCTGATTATTTATATTATACTACTTATATCTGATTATTTCTATTTTATAGTTTATTTTTATTTGAGCTTCTTTTAGAAATTATAAAAATTATAAAACTAATTGGGATAGCTGCTATTATAACATATATAGCTATTATAAAAGGACCTTTTGCTTTTTTAAGTACTGATAAAATTTTATTTTCTTTTTTTTCTTCTTCTTTTTCATGAGTATCATTTATATATTTGTTTTCCATTAAATTTATTTTTATTTCATTTGATGTTTCTTTATTTATATTCCATGTATAGTAATAATAGTCTTCATCATTTTTAATATCTATACTATTAGTACTATCAACTACATGATTAGTTTTAATTGTAATATTAACTGTTTCTAAAAGTGGATAAAAGTTAAAACATCTAAAGTTCGGGCTAGTTGCAACAAAAATTATATTATCTTCAATATAGGTATTAAAACTATCAAAACATTTATTGGGAATTGTTGCATATTTATAATTATTTTTATTATACTTATAAGCTAAATTAACCCCATACTTAGTATCATCAAAAAACTTAGGTTCATAGTATTCTTCCCCAGGACTTTTAATCGGTTCTTCTGCTTCAATAGGGATATAGCTATATACTGGATATGGCCATTTTTTAATATGTTCAATTACATCTTCATTAAAAATAGAGTCATTCTTATTGCCTAAAATATCCATACTTTCATTAAAGTTTCCATTTATTATTTCTAATTGATAATCAAGACTACAACCACTAATTAGAAAACACATTAAAATCAACATTATTATTTTTTTCATCTAAATGCCACCTCAGTACTTCTTATGTTATTTATATTAGTATAGAATTCATCCATGTTAACTATTGAACAGTCTCTAGAACACCATTTTTTTATATCTCCGCTTGATGAAGTTCCATCTAATGAATATTTGCTAATCATTACGCCAGGAGTTATAGCTTCTGCGATTAAATAGTAATCATATTGAACATCGACAATTAATGCTATATGCCCAGGCTTCCAAACTAAATCTCCTGGTTTTGCAAGACTTGTATTAAATTTTTGTTCTTTGCCCCAAGATCTTTGATTACCAGAAGTTTTATAATCATATTTAAAACCACCGTTATATAAAGCCCAAGTTGTAAATCCACTACAGTCTAATCCTGCATAGTAAAATATATTTCCTTTATCAGTAACTGTTCTTTTATCACTGCCCCAGGAACCGTTTAAACCATCATTATGTTTACCACCCCATTCATATGGAATAGCAATACCATATTCATAGTTTAAACCATTTATTAGAGTTGCTGCCGCTGCAACAACACCATCTCTTGTTCCATATCCTGCATAATTAACTTCATTGCTAATCTTTGCACTCCAAATATCTACACTTGAATTTCTTTCACTAAGATAGGTTTCTAAATTTTGAGTAATCATAGTTGATGAAGTCGTTGGAATTATTGGATATGTTCCGTTATATGTCCCATAGTTTTGGTTATTACAATTATTAGTATTTCCAGTTAATCCAACATTAGTTACTAAGTTCCATGAAGTATTACTATTTATATAATATTTTTTAAGTATTTCTTGATAACTCATTCCATCCTTCGAGTCTTCACTTGCCCAATTCTGGCACATAAAGCTTGGATTAGGATTTGATCTTGTATATTGTAATTTTCCACTACATGTATCTGCTGCAGACCCTCTCCACTGAGTTAAAGCAAAATTAGCACCAGTATATTCTGCATTCGTAAGAACAAAGTCTCCTTTTACAGAATTAATTATTTGATTGTACATTACAAGTTCATCGCTGTTTGATGCTTTTTTCCATATTTTTCCTGTTCCAGAAAGAGAGTTATTAGCACTTATATATGATTCGTTAATACTAGCACAAGTTTTATCAGTACTAACTCTTTTACATCCGTTAACGATATCACAATGAACTAGATCACATTCACTACTCCTTATTCTAATTTCAGTATTTCCTTCTTGATAATTTGTTCTCTTTAGAGTATATGATGCTATAGCAATTGCCATGGCTTGGTAATAAGAAGCTTCTGGACCTGTTCCGCTTCCCCATTGAGAAATAGTAGGATCAGTTTCTGCTTTCAGTACTCCCATAACAAAAGTCCAAAAATCGTAGGTTTCATTAGGTATTGCTGATTGATCATTATATAAAAGTTGTACTTGTAAGTTATCTAAAGTCGTTGTGGCTTTACAATTGATTGAATTTGCACCTATTCCTGCACCTTTTGAACCATCTGCACTACCAGAACCGCCTGCTGCCATCATTATTATAAATAAAATAAACATTATGGCTAGCAATCCACCAAAGATAAAAATACCAGGTGGGGTTAAAATTAACCTTAATATAGGATTACTATATATCTTTTTAAATCCACTTGTGAGTTGAGCTATACCACTTGATCCCATCTCTTTGGCTTGATCTGTTTTGTTCATAATAGTATTAATTGGATCAGCTTCACCACTAGAAGAAGCACCAGATGCTTTATCTGGTGTGTTGTTTGCATTAATAACTCCTGTTAGTTGATCTACTGCAGGTGCAGCATTTGCCAATGCTTTTCTAGTAACTATATTTTTAGTCGCTGCCTGATTAATTGCAGCTTTTATAGCTGGGTTTTCAGCAAGTTTATCAACTGCTGCATTTGCAACTGGGGCAGGAATACCTTTTCCTTGTAGAAGGTATGAACCCGCCTCCTTTGCTATAACATCTCCAGCTTGAGCTGCCTTATACTTTTCAACATCTTTTTTACTAGGAGTTTTTTGTTGCTCTTCCATTTTAAAGTCACCACCAAACTTATGTTATAAACCGCCACCAGAACCAAATGAATCTAATTCTTCTTGGGTTAAGATTACATTAATT
>CAYUEQ010000001.1:0-25580 GCA_964443805.1 uncultured Muribaculaceae bacterium | reverse complement strand
TACAAATTAATTTTAATAGCAAAAAAAGTTACAAAAAGAAAAACTAATAAAAGTCCATATTTTATCAAATTATTTCTTTTCATAACTTTCACCACCTATTAAAGTCCGCCACCAGATCCAAATGAATCTAGTTCTTCTTGAGTTACCATAACATTAATTCTCATTCTTCTACTACCACAGACAAATAGTGCATCTCCTTGGTTATAGTGTTTTATACTCTCTTTTTCATTATCATTTAAATCTATTAATAAACTAAGATCTTCAACTGCTTGCTTTCTTAATCCCATTACTAAATAATAAGAAGCATTATCAAATATAGCTTTACCATGGTTGATAATATTTGGTGCAGCAAAGTCTGTTGGTTGTTGAGTTATAATTATTGTCCCCGTATTATATTTACGACTACGTCTTTGAATTTGAGCTAAGAATTCTGCTCCTAATTCATTTCTACTTGATAATAATACGTGCGCCTCATCAACTGCCATTATTGTATTAACATCTTTTTCTAAACATAATCCCCAAGCAAATTTTAAAACGTTAAAGAATAAAGCATTTCTTATATTTTCATCTGAATTCATCAATTCTTTAATATTAAATACAATAAAATCACTTTCAATTTTTATTGTTGTGTGCCCATTAAAATAATATTTCAGTTCTCTAGTTAATGGTCTTATTTTAAGCTCTAATCTTTCCATTACATCTTTTTCTTGTGATGCCTCAGGCATAGATAATAAACGTCCTTTTATTGTCGCATAGACATCATCAAATGTTGGAAAGTCTTTTGATGTAAAATTACTAAAATCTGTATCAAAATCTATTTTATATCTTTTATAAGTATCTTGTACCACTTCACTAAATAATGCTAGAACATCTTCCTCGATTGAAGGAGAATAATATTTCATAAAAGCTTTTAACTGTTGTAATGTTCTAGTTAAAACTGTGTAGCCAAGACCTTGAGCAATTTCTTCTTCATCTGCATCAACAATTACCTCAAGCGGATTAACCATTCCAAAGTCTCCGCCTTTACCTAAATCAATTACATCTCCACCTAATGCGGCTGCCATTTCAGCATTTTCATTCTCAGGGTCGATTGAAACTATCTTATATCCATTTCGAATGTGGCTTCGGAGTAATAATTTAGCCGCTGTTGACTTCCCACTTCCCGATGTACCTAAAATAATCATATTGGCATTATTTCTATTATGTTCTTTTTTAATTTGATATAAGAATTGATTAAATAAAATAACTCCTCCAGAAAAATCTTGGCCTAATAATGTTGATAATCCTGGATCTTTTATACTATCAAATACAAATGGGTACATTGCTGCAAGTGTTACAGAAGGTATTGGAGTTCCAACTCTGTTTTCAATATCTTGTTTTGGAAATATGGGTATAATTGATTTCAATACTTTTTCTTGTTCAAACATTAACGTTGTTGCACGTAGTCCCATACTATCTAAAAAGTTTTTAACTTGCATTTTCCTTGTTTCAAGTTCATCTTTAGTTGATGCACTAATCATCAAATGCATTTGAAAATCATAAATTCGAGCTTGAGTAGCTGCTAACATTTGAATAAATTGTTCTAATGATTCATAATCTTGACGAATTCTCTCTTGAATTGTTAAGTCTCTTTCATTTTGATATCTTTGTTTTAAATCGGCTATCTCTTTATTAATCATCTTTGACAATGTTGAAAATTCGATTGGTATATGTTTTATAACCATTTTTACACCAGGAAGATTAGTTATATTAGCTAAATAACCATGCGATATATATTTAGGAAAACTAATAACAGTTAAAATAGTTGCATAACGATCACTTATAATAAAATCACTTGTTTTAAATTCTATCCCTTTAGGTGCAATTTCACTTTTTAACATCATACACTCATCACCGTCCCAAAGTTTGTACTAACTCCACCATTGAAGAAATTATCAATTAATGTTCTTAAATCATCGTTAGATACTTGTCTAGAGTTTAAACTACAATTTGCTAAATTAGTAATTAAACTTTGAATTCTTTTTTGTATCGTTTCAATATTTTTAGATTTAAATAATATAAAATATTCAACATCGACAATATTAGCCGTAGTACTCATAAATAAATTTGCTTTATTTATATCTTGCATAATTAATTTTCTAATAGCACCATTTTGAGTATTATTATATAAAACTTGTAATTCAGACTGGTACACAGTTATATCAACAGGCTTGTCCGCTACAATTAACCAAAACTCATAATCAATTATGTTATAAAAATTTCTAAAATTAAATATTACATTATTTTGAATGCCTTGATCTAATATAAATATGTTTTTAGGGTCAATTTTTACACCTGTTACAAATTCTCCTGTATTTAATTGAATCATTCCATTTAATATTTGTCTTATAGGAACCCAATCTTCTGAAAATTTTGAATTACGAACTTTTTTCGCCATGACTCACACACCAACCTCTCCATACATATCTCCTTCTATTAGTAAAATACTGATAGACTACCATAATCAAAGTCATTACATTATGGTAATTTGGTATCGGCAGTACTAAGAATGTACTGATTAAACCCGGAGTTAACATCAACAATAATAAACCTAAACTTTGAGTATTTACTATAAGCAATAGTAGTACTGAAAACCCAACTCCAAATCCAAATACCATCAAATCAAACGGTGTAAAAAAACTTAGTATTAACATTGATTTTTTTGAATTCGCTGGTATTAAGTAACCTCCACTCATTTTTATTCCTCCTCTTTATTCTTCTTTATTTATTCTTTTTATTTCTTTTCAGTTTTTTTTGGAGCATTTTTACTTTGCTCTTCTTTTACTATGTTTTGAACAGCAGTCTGTAAATCTTTAACTCTAGATGCTTTTTCTGCAGCTGATCTGTTAGTTATAAAATTTCTTCCTTTACTTGTTTTATTGTACTCTTCATTAATCGATTTTTGTGCACTAGATTCAAATGTTGATAAATTAGCATTAATTTCATTACCTAGATTAGCTTCTATCTGATTTAAAGATGATGTTCTATCTGATTCAAGTTTGTTTAAAGTAGTAGTTAATTTGTTATCATGTCTTGCTTTAGCTTCAGCTATTTGTGTTTTAAATTTTGTATCTAATTCTGTTTTCATTTTTGTTCTCAAGTTTAAATCTTCTTGATTTAAAACACCACCATTAGCGGTACGTCTTCTGTTGAATTCTGCTTCAAGAGAGGAACTGTCTATATTATATTGGTTATTAATATCTTTGATTTCTTCTACGTTATCATATTGAGGATTAGCTTGTTGAGCTCTTAATGATTGAATTTGTGGGTTGAAATGACTGTTCACTCTTTCTCTTTCTGGATTATATTTTATATTGTTTAGTTCATTTCTTTTCGCTTCCATCAAACTAGTTGCCCTATCTTTTATTTTATTATTATATACATCTTCTGCACTTAAGCCCATAGCTGAATCTCCAAGTTTTTTATCCATACGTGCTTTATAAGCAGAAACTCCGCCTGCTTTTTGGGCTGCAGTAAGTCGGTTGAAAAGTTGTTTTTGACCTCCAAACATACCAGCTTTAGCATTTGTGTTCCCAGTAATACGTTGTAGTTGAGCATTTCTTTGGGCACCAAACTGTTTTCCACCTGCTGCTCCTCCTGCTAGACCTCCTGCTAATAATCCAGTACCAAAGCCTTTAAGTCCTCCTTGACGCATACCAGTAATCCCACTACCTAATGAACCAGTTACAGCACCACGAGTTTTATCATAAGCTTTACCTAAGATTGGAGCATCTTTTAATTTTTTACCTATTCCAAGAGCTAAGTTACCATCTTTAATTCCAAAGACATCTTTTAATAACTGAGGTGCTTGTTTGATGAATAAAAGAATTCCAATAATCATAAATACATTTCCAAAAAATATCGTGGCATTATCAATTCCTGGATATAGGTATTTATTAAACCATTCAAGCCATTCTATTTCTGCAATAAGTTGAATTAAAAACACTCCAAAGAAAATAATTGCTATTTTAGCATAGACCTCTAAAAACGTTGAGATAACTGCTTTTAACCAATTATCAAACATCTTTTTACCAGCAGGAACAACTCTTGCTAGTATTGGTATCGGTGCAACTAATTGATAAAAAGCTAATTTACATGCTCTTACTGCCATATCGATACAAAATGAAATTAATACGTAACAAAGAAATATCGCTGCTACAGCAGATAATCCCCATTTGTACTCAATAGTTTGTTCACTACTATTAATTAATACTCCTAAACTCGGATATAAAACAAAATTTCCTGTTAGCATCGCAAACTGATGAACATCTTCTACATAATTTAAATTATCCACTATATAAAAATCTTCATAAGCATTATCTGGATCTTCCAAAGCTTTTATCTTTGGCACAAATTTTTCTCCAAGTGGAGTTCCGAGATTATCACCTTCTGCTTGGGTATCATATAAGAATCCTTTAAAAACTGATACTGCCATTTCGTTACCAGCCATTTGTAATGCTGAGGCGGAATCCATTTCTACGTTAGTCTCATTTCCAGTACCATCAGTAACAACAACAGTTTTATTAACATTATATCCACCAACTATTATTTTTCCTATAATATTGCTGTTAGTAATAACTTCTTGTAACTTATACATATAATCAAAAGCAGTTGACATTAAAGCCAAAGAAACTAAAGCTATCGCAATGTTAACAGCTAATTTACTCGTTCCTTTTTCTATGTTATCTGGATTAACTATCGATTGTAAAATAGAAAAAGCTACAACAAAAAGCATTCCTACTCCTAAGACTATATTTATTCTCTCAACGAAATTAATATAAGCTGCTTCTTTAAAAAGTCTTGCAGAAGAAATAACTAAAAATAATTTATATGCTGAAACAGCCAAACCATATAAAGCGGCATCTAAAGATAACATTAATCCGTAAAATCCATCAATAAAATTGTCTGATATCCATCCGAAAAAACCTAAATAAATCATACAATACCGCCTTTCTTTATCTTATAGAGCACAGTGGGTCATCTAATGTAGAACCTGACCATTGTAATACTATACCTAATATAATAGGTAGTAAGAACAATATAACTGCTAATATTAGTCTCTTAATTAACTTGTTAAATGCAACTTTCATCTCATCTTTATCTTGTTGAATTGTCGCCCTAACAAAATCGATTATACTTAACACCAAAATTAGTATTGGAGCTGCTATTTTAATAACATTAAATATACTTTGTAGTTCATCACCTAATCCCCCAAATATGCCTTCACAATCTGGTTCGGCTTGATACTTTCCTGCTCTTCCACTTGCATATCCTTCTTCCAAAACTACTGACCAATCTCTTGTTTTTTGACAATCTCCTTTATCAGCATCTGGTTTATTAACATATATTTTCATATCATGTCCACCTTGGAATATGCCGATATCTAATTCACAAACATATATTTGCTTTGGAAATCCTCCACCTTCTGGAAATAATAAAGGGATTTGATCTTCGGGAATTGTTACTGTGTAATGTGGTGTCAAAAATGAAAACTTCGCTAAGTGCGGTGGAAATGTATATGGTGGGGTTGTAAATGTTTCCCCTTTTTCAATTGGATAAAGTTGCCCCTTCCATAAATTATTAGGATCTTCTTTGCAGGTACTATCAACTGCTACATCAAATCTAAAATAGTTTTCATCTTTGTTTCTATATAAATTAATACTAGAATAGGAATCTTTTCTCGTAGTAAGAACACAATAGCTCTTACTTTCTTCCATCTCTGAATATCTTATAGATTTTTCATCATTTTTACTTTCATCATGTCTAAAAGATACTTGATATATACAAAAATTTGATTTACTATTAATAGGATAGATAGTGTAATCGTCATGAACAATATCGATATGGCTATGCTCTTCAAGATCAGTATCCCTACAAGCTATAATGTTATCCATACATATACCATATTTACTATAATATTCTAGAATTTCTTCTAATAATGAAGTAGAAACTGTAAATGGAAATGTTTTACCATATGCATTTAATTCTATTTCCATATTATTTTCAAGTGCAACACGTTTAAAACCAGCATTATCTACATTAAATCTTACAACTAGAGGATTTTCTTCATCGTAATCAGACTCCCCAGGACGTTGTTTTCGAACTTGTATAGAAAATTTTGAGCTTTCTGTTATTTCTGGCACAGAATGAACTTCGTATTTCCAATCAATATAACTTTGGGTTTGAACAACATAACTACAAGTAAATCCTTCTTCTGTTATGTTATATTTATCTATTAATTCCAGTTGTTTATCTTTACCACAGCCAGTCAGCAAAATTAAAATTATACCTAAGATTAAAATTTTAAATTTATTCATTTAATATCACTCTTCTATACTTATTACTATATCTATTTAATTGTAACATAATTTAGCTAAAAAAAAAACATATTTAGCGGATATCAACATATGTTTTTTTGTTTTTATCTCAGTTTATAAGGTTTGTTTAAACTTCCGTCGCCTTCTGAATATAATAAGCGATGATTTAACATAATTACTGGTCTTAATTGAGCTGTATCAATAGCTCTTAATCTTAATATTTCACCTTTTTGATTAATCATATAAACTTGATATGTATTTTCGAATACTCCAGTTATAGTCCACCAATAAGTAGGGAATTTAGCTAAATAGTTATAGTTTTGACATTGAATATCTGTTGACTTATTGCAAGTGTTGTCCAAACTAGCATAAATATATTCATACAATGGTAATAAAGATATATATTCCTTTTGATTTAATAAACCACACTCAGCTTCTCCAGTATTGATATTGTATTCTTCCATTCTTTTACCAACGCAATTTTCAAATTCAACTAATTTATTTCGATCTTTTTCTAAGATAATTTCTTCGAATTTATTTTTTAAAGTTTCTCTAATTCTACTTACTGAGTAAGTGTTAATACCGTATGTAGATTTTTCATTAGCATTATATCTATCATCCCATTCTACCCGAGTAATTTCTCTACCTTGTTCATTTTTTAAAACGTCTTCTAAGATAATTTTAATAAATCCATTGCTATCAATTTTAATAATTCTCCACAATTTATTAGATATTTCTATATGATTATTTGGGTTTTCTCCCCTAAAAATATAATCTTCATTTACTTGATATAATCCAGTTCCCGACTCAACAACCGAATTGTCATCTAGTACAGCATTATTTATTAATTTAGTAGTATATTTTTCTCCACAATTTAAATAAGAAATATATTCATATTCATTTTCTTTTTTATAAGCTTCAACATACGCAGTACAACTTTCATCTTTTATTAATTTAGATAATGGTTTTATATATTTACCTGTTTCTAAATCTTCTGCTGTTACAGTTGCAGGATTGTTGTCAATTGGTAATAAAGATTCATTATCCTTAAAATAATTCTTAGCTGCTGAATTTAATCTATCTTCAACTTCATAATAAGAATATGTTTTATTTAAATACATAATAGTAAACAATAAAACTAATGCAATAACACCTACCGCAACAGCTAAAAATATGTATCTATTTAATTTTCCTTCATATTTTTTGTTTCTAATAAAATTCATTACTTTTTCTACCATACAATTCACCTATTATTATATTACCACAAAAAAAATAACTTTAAATATAAAGTTATAATTACATTTCTTTTGTACACTCTGTACTAGTAGGTTTTGTAATACATGTTTTACAAATTTCATATTCTTTTTTAACAACTTCATCATCACTAAATCCAGAAACTAATCCAAATACCAGTCCTATTATAGTTGGTATAAAGAATATCACAACACCAGCAATTAGTTTTTTAACTAGTTTACTAGTAGCTCCTTTTATTTCATCATCTTTTTGGGCTACTATCGCTTTACCTAATTCAAACGATCCTAATACTAGCAGTAAAAGCGGAATAACTATTTTAAAACCTAATAATATATATCCAACAAATTGCATTATAGGTGCACCTTTTGAACATAAATCAAATGTCGCACCAATTAATAATAAATCCATAATAATTCTCTCCCTCATTTATAATTATATTTTATATTGGAATACTTGTTTTGTCAAACAATATCGAACTAAAATCTAAATAAACCTTTGTTTTTTCTACTTTTTGCATCATTTTGATCAGGTGCTTGCCTTATAAAACCTAAACTTGATAAAAAAGTGTCAAGTACTGGATGATGTAATTTTTTATCATCTAGTGGCGGAATATTAAAAAACACTTTAGATTTTGATTCATATTCAAAGTCTGCTATATCTTTTTTATCTAATAAACTTTGATTTAGAACAATTTTTTTATCTTTTAATTCATTAAATATTGTTCTAGTTCTTCTTATTAGTTTATTTAATTTGATTGTAGACGGCTCTATTAAATAGATGACATCACTACATGCAGAATCTAAGTTTGAGTCATTTAAATCAACTAAAATAACGTCCGTTTCTTTAGATTTTAATACTAAATTAGCAAAATTGCTACTTGTAGTTGAGACCATTTCCTTATCATTAAATAAGACGAAATCATTTTTATCTATTTCAACTGCTAATACTTTATAATTTTTAGTTAGTTGTCTTTTTAACATGTAAATTAGTGTGGAAGCGCCTGATTGTTCAGTAACATTTTTTACTCCAATAATTTTTTTTCTTTGTTTTATAGATGATGTAACGTTATTATTTGAACTCGCTACTGCCATCTCAACGTTTGCCGAGTCAAGTTTTTGTAAATGGACGACATCTTTGTAAACGTTGGGATTATCTATCAAATATTTTAATGTATCAATATTTCTAGTGAAATTATATATTCCCATCGAAATTAGTTTTGATAAAAACATTGCATCAGATGAATCTGGTGCATCATCTAATAGTAATATTATCTTACTCATATCTAAATTCACGGATAATTTTTGAATATTATTTATGTTTTTATAATCCTTAATTGCTGTAATATCTAAAATCATTTTATTAAAATAAAAATTAGAAAAAGTTTTGATTATCTCATCAACTTCAAATTCACCATTAATTGATTTAATAACATCAATGTCTAGTGATACTAACATTTCTTGATATTTGTTTGATATTATTACGTTCATTTTTATCTCCTAACTTTTATCGATTAATGAATTTGGTATATTGTCATTTGGTTTATTTATATTAAACGTTTGATCTTCTATTCTAAAGGTTATTAGTTCTCCTACTATAGGCAAATCAACTTTGAAAAAGAAAACTAAATCATAATAATAAGAAGTTTTATCTTTACCCGATTTTAATTTCTTTGAAGTTGTTGTTTTTTTGACACAGAACAGATATTTACCATCTCCTGCTTGAACTAATTGATTACTACCTTCAACAAACCCAAACCATTTCTCTTTATTTTTTCTTGGACATCTGCCAACGTTGCTATGACCTACACTGTTTAAATAAGTTCCAATTAATGCTAAAGAACCGCCTGGTAGATTATTAGTGCTTGTTGTCAAACCTTCTTGTTTTTCAATAATGCTTGTAATTTCATTTTTAACTCTAAATACTTTAGTATAATTTATTGCTATTGCTAAAAAGCTTGTAAATAAAATTACAAATCCAATAACAAGCCCATAAATCCAAGCTCCACCTATTGATTCTCTCACATTAATTCACCTTCTATCTATTCTATTGGATCATTTATAACTTTTGTTGTTCCTGTAAGGGTTAAATTTAACCAATTTCCAACAATAGGGATATCTATATTAAAAAACACTTTTACTCTGTAATAAGCTTGCCCTTGAAGATCTTCTGTATTTTTCTTGGTATTAACTTTTTTTATACAGTACAATGCTTTACCGTCGATTTGCATACTATTAGGGTTGCCATACTTCGTTTCATCGCTATCGCAAGTTCCTATTGTTCTATATCCTATTGTGTTTAAATACTCAGTTATTTTAGTATTAGTGGCTTCATTAACACCAGCTCCTCTTTCAATTATAGAAACAATTTCACTTTTTACTTTAAATGCTCTTGAATAATTAACAGCAATAGCTAGTATACCAGCAAATAGTAAGACAAAAAATATTACTATTTGAAATAACCATGCCCCACCTATTCCTTCTCTCAAAATACCACCTATCCTTTAAAAATGCATTCCATATCTTTTTCAACTATGTTTTTATTATCATCATAAAGATCACATAATACTTTACCTGTGTTTGGATTATAGGTTGAACTTCTACAGATTGCTTTATCGCATTTAGTATTTCGATCATAATTGCTTTTTACTTGTGGCCATAAAATAGTATAGAAAAAAGCAGCCATAACACCTATGGCTATAATAGTTACTAAGCCCATATTCAATCCACTGGTTGCTTCTTTCATTTATTCACCCACTAATTATTCTTTATTCTTATGGACTACATACACATTCAAAGTTGTCGACATCACTTCTTGTTGCTTTGGTATAATTACCTTCTCCACATGTAGCCTCACAAGTATTATTAACTAAGCTGACTCTTATCATTGGCCATATTAAAGTGTAGAACAATGCTGCGATAGCCGCAATTGCAACTACTGTAATTAAAGTCATATTCAATTCTCCAGTTGCTTCTTTCATTTATACTCCTCCTTTATTGTCTATATTTATTATAACTATATTTTTTGTTATTATCAATATTTTTAATTTAAAGTGTAAAGCTATATACTGAACATCATTAATAATGAAAGTACTAATAAAACCATTACTCCTACACCTGTTGTTATTAACATACTCATAGTCTTCTTTTCCATTTTTTCAAGACGTTCTTTATATTTAGTTTCTCTTGATTTTTGTTGTAATGTTGAAATTGTTCTTGAAAATGCTAGTAATTGTTCCTGTTTTCTTTCTTGTCTACCAATCCCTAAACGATATAGTAGTCTCATCATTCTCATTGAATCTCTTACAGGATATTTTTTAGCAAAATTCATGTAAGGATCAATAGTAGAGTCCCCTGAATTAATTGCATAAATTAATTCTTTTAATCCTTCTTTAAAGATAGTTGGAGCATCATCAATTGATCTTCCGATTGCTACAGGAACTGTATAATGTTGAATTAATATTTCTAAGTTTTTTAAATAATAAGGAAGCATTAAATCAATATCATGCAGATGTTTTTTGTAATATGTTCTTAAGTTTAAATAATCTAATTTAAATACTAAGAATCCCGCTAACAATGAAAACAATATTTTTACATAATCTAAACCTGTTAAGAATAAGAATAAAAATGCTGCAATTACGATAAGACCATTTCTAATTCTCGTATTAAATAATATATTAGGGTCTACTTGATCTCCGTATTTAGCTTGAACATAAAAGTCATAATCTTCTTCTTTTAATTTTAAGAATACATCTTGGTTATCTTCAATAAACCTTCTACTACTAATTCGTCCTGAATAGTTAAGCAAGAAGAAAATAATTATACCTAGTATTAATATCTCTGTATACATTACTCCACCCCCACATCTTCATTATAGTATTTCTCACCTGTTAATAAGAAATAACTATTAACTAAAATAATTGCATGGAGTATTAACTGGACATACCATAGTTGTAACAATTCAATATAACTATCTTTTCCTAACAAGAAAATCATTGCCATAACTAATAAATATAAACATAGCCCGAATGTTAGGAATCTTTTATGAAAGTTTGAACGATCCATTTTATCTCGATAGACACCTTCAACAAGCATATCGATATCCATTGACATATTTTCTAAAGATTCGCCTGAATCTTTTGCACCCTCTTTAGTAATTTGTAAAAATAATTGATGAAGGTTTTTAACCATATAAAATGGATATTTATTGTTAAAAAATTCTATTGATTCATCTATAGTTCCATTTTGATAAGATAAATCAATCATTGTTTTTAAATCACTTAATACTGGGTCTTCTATAACTCCAGAATCTCTAACTCCCTCCAAAGATTTAACAAAAGATTGAGTAGTATTAAATTCCATAATAACGTTAGTTGTATAAACTTGAATTTGTTCAAAAATATATTCACTATATATTCTTTTACATCTTAAATAAGCCAGATATGGTATAAAAGCAATTGCTACTAAAATATATATTATAGCCATAATTATACTAAAGAAATATAGATAAGCTATTCCTCCTGCTACTATTGCAAATATAATAATCTGACTTAAGTATTGTTTAGCTGTATATTCTTGGCCTAATTCTTTAGTTTTTTCTCTTACTTCTTTAAAGCTATACGGTGTATATTTATTATAAGCATTACCAATTGAACTTACTATAAACCTTCCGACATTTTCTCCAGTATTTTGTCGGTAAGTAATAATAAACACAGCCATGATAAGTAAAATTATTAATTCCATTATGGCACCTCTTTTCTTTTTATAAAACTTCTAGTACTTCAGTATCATTTTCAGTTAATTTAAATATATCTCTAGGTAAATTAATACCTTGTATATCTAAATAATCAAATAAATGATTACTAGGGTTATTTAATGTTATTTTTCGATCCATCCCTTTTCGATAAATAACATTTACTTTTGAATTGTTATCTTGATCAACATAAAATTCTGCTACTTCCATTATTTCTCTTTGGAATCTTCCATACTCTTTACTCATATAACCTCTTACATGAACTCCTAAATGAACATAACGATGAATTGAGTTAACAAATTGGTCGATATCTTGACTAGTTTCTAGTAAAGAATACATTCGCATTGGAATCGATGTTGCTTTATCAGCATGGATTGTTGATAAAATGTTATGACCAGATGAAATTGAGTTTCTAACTGCCATAACCGCTTCTGCAGAACGAACTTCTGATAATAATATCCATCTTGGATTTTGTCTCATACATGTTACTAAGACTTCAGAGTAGGATGCGATATTATTAGTTTTCATTGCTACTATATCTCGATGAGGAAATATCCTATCTAGGTGTAATTCAAGAGTATCTTCTATTGTAATTAATTTTTCATTTTCTAAAGTATGACTAGCTAGATATTTAACTAATTCGGTTTTACCAGAACCAGTTTCACCACTAACTATAATATTGCAATGACCTTCTACACACTTTATTAGAAATTCAAGAAGTTCTTGAGTTACATATTCTTCATCTAATAATTTTTCTTTATTTAATCTTATTTTAGCAGGAGTTTTACGTATTACCATTGCTACACCATTGGTAGCTATAGAATCATGAACAAAATTTAAACGCAATTCTGTACTTTCTGCATCCAAAAACGGCTCAGCCATATTGAATGTCTTGCCCATAACATTTGAACATTGAAAGGCAATTTTTTCAATTAAAGCATTATTAATTGTTGGTCTTTCAATTTTAAATGTACCTTTTGATAATGTTTTTAACCAGATCTGACCACCATTTGAATAAGAAATATCAGTAATATCATCTATATCAATAAATTCTTTTAAAGGGCCAAAATCTATTTGTGAAAATATTGCGTCGTTCATTTAAATCTCCCTTTTTATTCTTTTGTTTTACTCAGTTATATTATCAGGTATAACAGCAGATTTAGATAAAATAAAGTCTCTAATATATTCATTTGAAACACTAGTATCACCAGGATCAGCAGTATAAGCTGCATTTCTTGGTACTGGAATTATATCTATAGCTCTTCCAGTAATGTATTTAGCTTTCATCAGTAAATCGTACATGTCATTTTTAACTGCAAATAATAACTCAGAAGGTGTGCGGGACTCAACTGTTGTTTCAAACACATGATTCCCTTGATTGTCTTTTACTGCTAATACTTCAATACTTTCAATAAATTTTCCAAATATGATTTTACCAGTATCATCAATTGCACTGAAATATAAATCAATGTAATTTCCAGGAAAAATAGAATTTCCATATGTAGTATGTAAGTCAACCCCTAGACTATATACTGTTGAATCGTCTGGAATATTAGCAAATGCTGAATCAGGTTTTTCTTCTTCAGTCATTACCGCTTCCTTATAAAATAAACTGTTTTTTGGAATCGTTGTCCCATATCTAGCATACTTATCTACTACTAATGATATATTAGTAAGTAAATTATCAGTAGCATTGACCATACTTCTTGGAACATCAATAAATCCAATCATATCTTCTGTTATTAAAGTTCTCGATGCTATTTCTTCTTTAGCATATGGAACTTTCACAGGATTAATCGCTTGCTTAACGCGCATATTATAGCCGATATAAAGTACTACTATACCAAGCACTATTCCTATTATTGTTACTGTATTTTTGTTACTTAAAAATCTTTTTAACGCAACACCAATATTACCCATTTTTATTCCTCCTTTTTATAACTTTTCTAAAATTGCACTAGCTTTGTTAATAGATTCAAATGTTGATGAATCACCTTGTATTGAAAATGTTCTACTAGAACTAGTTACTTTTACTGTTACTTTTGGTGGTGCTTCATATAGATTGTAAAAGTCCACCTTATAAGTTGTATTTAAATTAACTGTTTCTGAAAATCTTCTTAAAAAGTTTTCTACAAATTTCTCTTTATTAATTCTTATTTCACCAGTATTTCGATAGTATGCATAATCAACAGCATCACTCATAGCTGCATTTGTTACTTCTTTGATTAAATAGTAATCTTGAGTGTTTGTAGTCGTATAACTTTGAACTAACATTAATACTACAACAACTAAAATTCCTAATAAAATTAACCAATAACCCCAATAACTTTCTTTCATATAGCTCCTCCTTTATTAATTCTTATTTCCAAGGTGTTCCATCGACATAACTAGTAAATAATTTATCATCATCTTTTATTTGGTATGTATTATTTGTAAATAATTCTTTTAACCAATCACTTTTACATATATAATACCCAGTATTACTATCTATAATTGTACATGTCAGAGTATCGTTGGCATAACCACCACTATCTTCTGCATCATCATTTAATCCTCTTATTTTTTTCATAATACTTGGAGTCAAAGTGAAGCTATATTCTAAATTTTCATCAGCATATACTTCATCGCCTAGATCCTGAATTTCATTAATAGTATCTATTCCTTTAGCATCTTGCCAATTAGTACCTAATGTTCTATTATTAGGATTTATATCATTATTACTAACGAATCTAAAACTAGCATTTATACCTGGCTCATAAGTTAAATTTGGAGTATCATCACACGGTTCAGGACATTCATATTTATGTACTTTATAAAAACAAGTATAATCTAATGAACAATGTCCAGTTTTTGCGTATTTTTTTTGCAAATCTTTTAACGTCTTATGATTTAAATCAGTTAATACACTGTATTCATAAGTTCCTGGAGCAGTATCAAAATTGATTGGAAATACTCTGCCATCATCTCCTATTTTAATTGCTTTCCCAGCTGTTGCTGCTGCTGCACCAACACTGTCTTTTAATATTTTTGCTTCATAGAACGTTGAATAATAAACTGTTTTAGGACGATATTGATATCTATCAGTAAACACAACTGTTGTACTATTATTTGTTCTTTCTAGATTACTTCCCGAAACTATAGTTTGTGCCATAGCTTGTGGTCCAGATGCAACATCATAACAACGATTATCATTTAAACGTTGACGACAATAAGTATATGAAGTATTTGATTGAGTTGTTGCGATATCAAAACCAGCATGATCATTTCTTTCTTGATATTTAAAATCTATAATTGGTTTAGGTCTTTTTATTGTTGATAAATTTAAACATTTATTAATATTATTTATAACTGTATTTTTAGCGCTCTCTGAAGTAGCGTTATTTAAATCTGTTTGAGCTTTATCATAGTCAATTTGTGAAGTAGTACAAGTTGTATTAATTTTAATAGATATTTCATCAAATCTAATAAACCTTCCACTTCCTAGTCCTATTTTTGCTCCTGGATATGTTAGCTCGTTTATATCGTATGTACAAGCTGCTTTACAATATGGTGAACCAACTTCTTCGATAAAACCTGATTCTATTGCACTGCTTGCTACCTCTGTAACATTAGCTGAATCAGCACATGCTTGACGATCAATTATATTACCTTGTTTAATTGACCCTGTAACACCTGTTTCACTATCAGGTGAAGGACAAGCGGATGCTAAGTTACATGAACTATCACACACTTCTACATCTGGATCACATGGACGACAAGGCGGACAATGAGAAATATACTCTTTATAAGCATTATCATCTAAATTACTAGCAATATCACTTTCATATTTTCCACCTGGTGGATTTGCAGGTAAGTTACATCCTATATTATATAAATCATTTGTATAATCATCACAGTAACAAGGACAATTTTCGACATAATGTTCTTTAGCGGCTTCAGTAGGTAAACTATTAAATTTATTTTTATCAAATTTATTATTATCATCTGAATTAATTGGTTTACTTCCATCATAATCTTCACATGTTATCTTTGGACAAGCTTGTAGGTAATATTTACCCCAATCAGCATTAGCACTGCTTATATTTATATAAGTCTGTTTAGTATAAACACCTTTACCTAAATTAGGTGTTCCATTGTTATTTCTAAAATCATCTACTGTTACAGTTCCACAATTCAATTTTGCACGGTCGTAACATACAGAAATATTATCTCTAATCCATTTTTCTGCTTCAGCTTTACTTAAATTATCTAGTGAAGCTTTATCAAAAGCACTTACTCCTGGATCATTTGCTCTTTTTTCCCACAGAACACCATTTTTTTCAATTTCATTACCTACACCAGCTTTTTTTATTACTGAACTACAAGCAATATCATTACATTTTAATTCTGATGCAATATTAATTAATCCCATACTATGAGCAAACATCTTAGTTTCTTCGTTTCTTTTAAATTGACCGTTCATTAGATGGGAGAATTTATCAGTTGTTCCATCAATACATCTAATAGAACGTGTTGCAGAATGACTAACATGTCCTGATGTTATTCTACAATTAGTAGGTAATGGGTGAAATCCTGTAAATTTTTTATATTCTGTTTCATCAAAATATGAACTACCATTTTCAGTTTGAATATATAGAGAGTATGGAAAGTTATAATAAACAGCTACTCCTGTTGCTGCCCACCATCCACTAGAAGCTTTTCCAATTACATTTTCTAGTTCAGTAGCCGTACCTAAATAGTATTGTCCTTTTTCGTTTACTGTATATGTTATCGGTTCTACTAAAATAAAATGTTCTTTCTTAGTACATTCACTAGAGTACTCATAATTAAATCTTTCCTTGAAAAAAGCATTTAATTTGGTTAAATCATCGCCCTTAATCATCTTATTAATTTGAGGCAAAATTTCTTTTTTTACATACTCTTTACTATTTGTCCCTTTTTTTTCTGAATTTCTTAAAAAGATTTTAGGTAAATCACCAATTCTTGTATCATGAACTACATTAGCCGTACTATTTATTTTATTTGCAGTTTGTGTCCCACATAAAACCATATTAGTTGATGTTACAACTTCATTACGCGCTCTTTTTTTAGCAGAGCAATTAACTTTTGCTAATTTAATAGCTTTATTATAATCTTTTTTATTATAAAAATCAGTACTATGAGTTCCTTTAACTCTTTTTCCGTTTGAATCTACTATTGTCATTCTAAACGCTGTTAAATAACCATCAACAAAATTAGTTAATCCTGAATTAGGTCTACCTTTAAGGCCTGTTCCAGAATCTTGATTAGAATCACCAGCACCAGTAGCTGCAGCAAAAGCTGTATTTGGTATTAACATTAAAACTATTGCCATTAATACAAAACAATGTAAAACTCTTTTTTTCATTACTTCATCTCCCCCACTATAGTTTCCCTTTTTCTTCTTTTCTTCCTAATAACTACCACAACTATAATTATAGTTACAATCGCTACAACACCCATTGCTATCCAAAATGTTGATTTAGGAGCATCATCAAAAACGGTAATCGACTCTCCAATTCCCATTTTACGTTCTTCTTCTTCAGAAATCTCATCTGTAGTAAGTTCAATGTTTTCATATTTTTCTAATGCTGTATCAAATTCTTCTTCTGTTGGAACGTTTACCACTTCTTTATTACAATATTCAAAATTATCAGCATCTTTACATTCATCTTTTTTATGGTATGGATTAGTAACTAATTCCTTTCCTGCTTCTGCACTAGGATTTTCTGCATACTTAGTTGTACTCTCGTAAAATTCATCTAAGCTAGGTAATTCTTCAAGATATCTTTGACATACTGCAGCACCAGGCAATTGTGCACATACTGGGTCATAATAAAATGAATTATAAATAGGAGAAGTATAAGTTACTGTATTCAATGGCTGATGTTTACAAGCATCAGTATTTGAATAAATAACTCCAGTATATGTTACTTTTAATGAAGTTACATCAGTAAAATATATGGCACTACCGTTAACAAATTTATCTGGATAAATTGTAGTCTTAGTATCATCAAATGTATTTGTTAGAACTATGTATAGTTTGTCATTTAAATTATTAAATTTTATATTGTAGTGCATTACATAATCTTTTGGAGCTTCCTCAAAGTTTGCTGTTACGTTATTTGCTAACTTGTTTAATTCTTGATTATTACAGGCTGCATTTACATTTAATATTCCTACTAGAAATATCGAAACAAAGAAAGCAAACATTTTTCTTTTTTTCAATTCTAATCACCTATTCTATTCTAAAATTCTTACTAAAAGTATAACATACTATTTACATTATGCAAATGAAAAAGTGCATAATATAACCTTTCTACACTTAATTTCTAAAAGCCAATTTTTTTGTTGTTTCTAACTTTAATTAATATAAATATCCCAATACTTAAAGCAATAACGACACTACCAGTAATAATAATTAATAATTTATTGTTTTCTATAAAAGTTATTAAATTAAAATTACTATCTATATCTTCTTTTTCAAGTGGTTCAGTAGTTTCATTACTAATTTGTTTTTTATTTAATTCTCTTAAAAATGTTTCATCATTAATTTTTTTATGGTTAAACCTTTGGCATAAATCAAAATCTACATTATCTTTGCATTCTGGTCTTAATGAATATTTATTAAATTTAGGAGTTGTTAATATAAACGTTCGTAATAATTGTTCATTACAATTAGAGCTATTAGCATAAACTTTGAAAGTATGATTAACTACGGAATCTACGCTATTAAAATTATAACTAGTATTTCCTTCGATCTGATTAAAATACAAAACTTTTTGATCGCTACTGTTTGTTGCTTCTACTCTTAAATCATTTATTAAATTAAAGATTTCTACAGTATACGTTAACGTCTCTCCACTTTGTGTGTAATCATAGCCCGCTTTAATATTACTAGCAAAATTAGATAACTTTACATTATCAGCATACGAACATTCTGCAAATGTTATATTTAAAAAACTAAACATACTAATAACAACAATAATTATATAGTTTAATTTCATATTCATATTCTCCTTTTATTCTATATAAATTATAACATGTATCTTTTCTTTTTTATATATTATTATTTTAGTAAATTATGTTTTTAAGTTTTCTTTACAGAGATAATATGACTGTGATATAGTAATTATCATGAGGTGTAAGATGAAAAGCAACAAATTATTAGAGTTTGGAAAAGGTCTTTTGGTGTTTATTTTATATTTGCTTTTACCATCATTTGTTGCAGCATTATTTTTATATTTTAAAATAAATATAAATGCGACTTTCTTATTGAAAAACATCTTAAATACTTTAATTTATTTAATAACTGCATTAGTACTAACTTTCATTTTTCGTAAGAAGTTAAAAAAACAGTTTTTACTCTTTAAACAAAACTTTCAAGCTAACTTGAAAGTTGGAATTAAATGGTGGGGAATCGGATTATTAATAATGGTTATTGGAAATATCTTTTTAAATATAATTCTTTTTAAAGGAAGTATCGCCGCCAATGAAGTAGCCAATCGAAACATTTTAAAAGAATTACCTATTTTCGCTTTCTTATCAATGGGTTTAATTATTCCCTATATAGAAGAATTAGTATTTAGGATGGGATTTAGAAATGCATTCAAAAATGCTATCACTTTCGCTATTTTCTCTGGTTTGTTTTTTGGAGGAATGCATGTAATAACAAGCTTTGAATTAAACACAATGAAAGAAAACTGGCAACAACTTTTATACATCATTCCCTATGGTGGTTTAGGTTTTGCATTTGCCTATGCGTATTTTGAAACAAAAAATATCTTTACAACTATTTCAATACATTCAATTCATAATATATTAGTTTTAATTACTTTAGTTTTAGGAGGAGTATAGTGAAAGAAAAAAAATCTAGAAAATTTATTATATTTTTATTAATAATTACATTTATAATATTGCTCACAACTATTTATTATCCCTATACTTTTGAAGTAAGAGAATATAAAATACAAAATAAAAATATACCTGATAGTTTTGTTGGTCTAAAAATAGTTCATTTTTCTGATGTGCACTATGGAACAACGATAAAAGAAAATGAATTTAAAAATATCGTTAAAAAGATAAACGATATAAGACCTGACTTAGTTTTATTTACTGGTGATTTATTTGATAAAAATATTGACTACTCTACTAAAGAATTAGATACATTAAAAAAAGAATTAGGTGCTATAAAATCGAAACTCGGAAAATTTGCAGTTACTGGAAATCACGATTATAAAAATAATACGTTTAATGCTATTATGGATGAATCAGGTTTTAAAATATTTAAAAACAGCTATAGTTTTATATATCATAAAGATTTAACTCCTATTTTTATTGGTGGTGTTCCTTCTTCTTTACAAGATAAACAAGATTTTGAAGAACTATTTTCATATCAACTTGCTGAAGAAGATAATCAACAATATTATAAAATAATTTTAATGCATGAACCTGATAATATTACAAAACTAAATACCTATGATATTGATTTAGTCCTTGCAGGACATTCACATAATGGGCAAATTAGACTTCCATTTATCGGAGCTGTTATAACTCCTCAAGGTGCAAAAAATTATTATGATGACTATTATAAAGTTGATAAAACTGACCTATTTATTTCTGGAGGATTAGGTACATCTACTTTACCTGTAAGATTATTAAATAAACCTTCTATTAATTTGTATAGATTATATAATAACTAGTTATATACCCAGTGCTTCCTTTTTATTTATCATAAGATAAATAAGAAGGGAGTATTTTTTATGAACCCATATAATAATCGTAATTTTTCTTATGATTTTACTAATGATAAAAGCGGTAATCGTTTCTTTCTTGCTGCACCTTTTTTATTCGGAGCACTAGCAGGAGGAGCAGTAGTTTCTTTAACTAGACCTAGACCAATCATCGCTTATCAACCATATCCTCGTTATCCAACTCCGTATACATATGGATACAATCAATTTTATAATTATCGTCCTTATTAAATATCCTCAAAGGATATTTTTTTTATTATAAAATTTAAAATAAACCCCATACAGATAAAATAAATTAAAATACTACTACCTCCATAACTTACAAAAGGTAGAGTAATTCCAACAATCGGTAACAAACCTATATTCATTAATATGTTTTGAAATTGTTGATAAATAAACATTCCTAAAAAACCTGCTAAAAATATTTTAAAATAAATATCTTTTACTCTACTTAACTGTAAAATCAAAAATACATCTAAAATTAGAAATGATAATAATATTAAGAAGCCACCTCTTAAACCTAAGGAGCTTAAACTAAGTGCAAAAGCAAAGTCGGTTGGAGCCTCTGGAAAGTATAAAGCTATAGTTCCCATGCCATGCCCTTTTACACCAGCTGAACCACTTGCAATTAAAGCATTTTCTAACTGTAGTCCATTTTGATTTTTAAAATCAATCAAGCGATCCATACGATAGAAAAAACTAGTACCAAAAATATTAATAAATGTATCTTGTTTTTTTAAATACATAAAGATAAATAAGCTAGCAAAACAAACTGTTAATAACATCCCAAATACAAGCCATCTTTTTCTAATTTTAGAAAAGAATAATATCGTTAAAGTTATAATAAAATACATTATAATAGCACCCGTATCAGGTTCTAAAAATGTTAATATAGAAGGAATAAATACAATAATAATAATTCTAATTAACAGAAAAAACTCCTCTTTTAAACTCAATATTTTCTTTGCATTATCACCAACAACTTTAGTTAAATAAAAAAGTAGTGTTACTTTCATTAACTCACTAGGCTGAAAAGCAAATATTCCTAAATCAAACCAAGCTCTTGATCCATTAACTTCTTTACCTATAAATAAAACTAAAAACAACAATAAAACATTACATAAATATAAATATAAACTATTCTTAATTAAAAATGGTGGATTAAGTATATATATTATTATTAATACAATAAAACTAAGTCCATACCACACTATTTGTTTTATTAAGTAACTAGAATATGCACTTGATATCAAAGCAGCATTTTTTAAATTTAAAAAACTTATTATCATTAAAATAAAAATTGGTATAAGAATCATAATTGTTTTTTTAAAATATAATTTCTTCATGTTTTTATTGTTAACGCGATAATTTAAAATATACAACATCTAGGTCAAATAACATAGAATATAATAGAGGTGAAAACTATGAACGAGCTTCCAAAGGTGTATCCAGTTCCAGTAAACAAAAAAATAAAAAATAATAACGAAATGTTTTATAGTAAAGATAATTCAGCTAGATCGATTATTAAAGATAAGAATCAAGAGCTTTCTATCGCTAGTAAAATAAATAGAATTTTTAACGCCCCAGATTTTGTTTACAAAAAAAAAGTTACGATAATTACTAATCAAGGTACGTCAATAAAAAATATTATCGGTAAAACTAGAGGTTACTTATTAACCGATACAAATGAAGCAATAGCTATTACTGAAATACTTGATATTCAGTAATTTTTTTGTTATAAATATTAACTTTAAAAGTAAGATTTTTATTACAACAATAAGTATGAAATAACAGATAATACAATTATTGTTACTTCAAAAAATATAAATGTTGGTTACATTGGGGAATACGGACCATACCCAGACTTCGACTGTCATATCAATACAACTAATTACAACGGACCAAGAGGCGCAAATGGTATGGCTATTGTTAAGGATGATAATTATGATCAATTTGCTAATCTAATTGTAAAAAGCGATTATGAAATTGATTATTTAGGAAACAATAAATTCTCACCAGCAAGAAAAGTTAAAGATATTAAATTTAGAGATCTGTATTCTAAAGAACATTGTTTGGCTGAATTTAAAGAATTAGAATAAAACAATATTATAAAAGCTCATTCAAATGAATGAGCTTTTATAATTGAAATAAATTCAGTAAATCAAAAGTGTTTTTATTTACATAATTAATCGTTTTCTAAGTTTTAAATTCTAAGATTATTCAAATGCCAAAGTCATCCGAAACCCACGATAGTAAAACGGATCTCCAACATCATTTATAAATGCAAATAGTCCGGCATCAGACTGATTATAAGAATCTCCCCCTCGAAGAAACCAGTTATTATTATTATTAGGGAAAGAAGAATAATCACCATGCCATCCATCATTTTTTGATGTCCCAAATGTTTTTAACGTTTCTCTTGTTGCATCCCCTAAGTGCCCATTTCCATGACTTAACTCACTTGTATCATATTTATAGCTATCGTAATACTTTAATCCTGGAATTGTATCCCATGATCCAGATTGTGAATTTTCATAAAATTTTCCTAATTCTGTTCCTTCTTGAACTAGTTGTCCCATTACATATTCACGAACCCCACCACTCATATCATATACACCATATATATTACCTGTTGTACTTGCACCAGTTGCTTCTAGTGTAAGTAACGGATACGGATGAGCACAATTAGAATGGTTTTGTGGTATATCTGGTCCCCCTCCTGAGCAACCTGTTTCAGTTTTATGACCTGTTAATTCAATTGCACGATAGTTGTTTATATATACTTGTTTATTTTGTCCACTATACTTATCATTGCCATATTTACCATATTTACTATGAGAAAGGTAAGCTACTGCACCCCATTCCATATTTTTCATCATATGGGAATCAGCATTGTCATAACTATTTAATCCATACATACTATTTGTTTCAATTTGTTTTGTTACACTAAACATTGTTGATGTATCGATATGTTTCCACATATCGATATTTGGTTTTACTCTTGGTGTTAATGATTTATTATTACATAAATTTATATTAGTATCATGATTGTTTCCTATATCAGTATAACAAGCACTATTTGGATCGACACTAGTTGTAAATTTACCTACCCAAATTCCGTTTAATTCTTTATCCCCAAGCGTAAATGATGGATGTGTCAACCACTGCCCATTTTCTGATGCTAATGATTTTGGTCTTGTTTTACTTTCAAATTTAACTATTATTTCTTGTTCATTACAATTATCATTTAAACAATTCTCATTGTTATTTGCATTCCATAATAAATATCTATATCTTGGGATATAAGTATAATATGCCAAGATATCCTCCTCTATAACTTGTGTGCCTTGATTAGTTGTTTTGTAATTTTCTCTTGATTCATTAGTTACAAGTACTGCATTGGCCCACTTCTGATTATCATAATCATACCAATTGTTACTTTTATTTGTTTTATCCGCTTTTATTAATGTTGATCCACTCCATGATACTGGTATCATGTTATCTATTATATCTATAGTTATATCTAATGGTATTTTATAAGCTCCTGCTTCATATACCGATATCTTTCCTGTTAACGTTGCTTGATTATTGTAGTCCTGATTAGCACCAGTTTCTATAAAGCTTATCTCTATTTCATATGAATGTTCTTCATTTGGTTCAATTGATATATCTTGTTTGATAAAAAAACTTTCATCAGCCACTATACCCTGTTCTATATTTTCACAAGTAGTTTGATTACTTATACATGTTCCACTAAAAATTATTTCATCATTAATAAATTTGTTTATTGCATCATCAAAAACAATATCATATGATACTGAGTGTGTTCCTGTATTTTTAATCTTAAATGTTTTAACTCCTGACCATCCTGGAATAATACCTTCTGCATTTATGTTTTGTCCTTCTATATATTCTATACTTAGTGTTCCTGTTTTTTGAACTATATTATTGTTTTCTATGTTTCCCACTATATCTGCAGTAAAGAATGCATAGGTACCTAATCCCATTAAGATTACTACTGCTATTATTATTAAGGATAATATCATTTTCCCCTTGTTCATAGGCTACTCTCCTTTGATTATAATAATCTATTTTAATAATATCATTTTTGATGATATTGTGCAATAATATACGACATTTTTTTACATCATTATAAAACTTTTATAAATTTTCATAAAAAAAGAGCTTTGCTCTTTTAAATACAATCTACATAAGTATCGCTTAGACATCTTATTGCGCAAGCGCAACTTAAATCCATAGTAAAGAAAGAATTTGTTGCGACAAACGGCAACTTATTACAATCATCATCATTATTAGTTCTAGCTAAAACTCTAAATGTTGCACAATTTCCATCAACTTTTTCTACTCTAAAGACTTCAGAACATACTCCATTTTGTAATAAATCATCATCACACACTGATGTATCATCTTTACATACTGGCATACTCCA